>CAZCXZ010000019.1:0-37781 GCA_964502705.1 Uncultured Candidatus Berkiella sp.
TACAGCTTGGCAACCGCATACGGTGAACGCGGGTAAAAAGGCGTGGTCTCTTTTTGCGGCACTTCCTGCACCAGGCCATAAAGTTCGGAAGTTGATGCCTGATAAAAACGTGTTTTCTTCTCCAGTCCCAGAATCCGGATGGCTTCAAGCATGCGCAGCGGCCCCATCGCATCTACGTCTGCGGTGTATTCTGGTGACTCAAAACTCACGGCCACGTGGCTCATGGCTGCAAGGTTGTAGATTTCGTCGGGCTGGATCTTCTGTATCAGGCGAACCAGATTGGAGGAGTCCGTCAAGTCACCGTGATGCAGGAAAAAACGTACCTCGTCCTCATGCGGATCATGGTACAGATGGTCGATCCTGGCGGTGTTGAACGACGAAGCCCGTCGCTTGATACCATGCACAACATAACCTTTGCTCAATAGAAGCTCGGCCAGATAGGCACCATCCTGCCCGGTGACACCAGTGATTAATGCAGTTTTTTTCATGGATCTTTTTTCAGTGTGTATTGATATTGTCGGGGCGCTGGTGCCGTGAGCTTTCCGGCACCACAACTCACGTCGTCTTCAACGATTGTTGGATCGGTAACAGTCGGAATAATTTCTCAGGCCGACTTCAAACACAACGGAACGCGTGAAACCCATATCCAGCAGTTTGCGTGGATCGTAGTTGCAGAGAGAGTTCACATTGTTTCTGTCGAGTAGTTTTAAAACGTGCACAATAGTACAGTCGGGCTCCAGGAAACCCTTCGAGGACTCCGGCATGAAAAGGTTTCCTTCAAAGACCTCGACACCAGGCCCGAATTGCGCTGTCCCAGGATTCCGCTGATTACGCCTGGAAAGTACCTTGATGCGGACGTTGCCATGCCTCCTGAGCTGCGCAACAAGATGTCTTCCTATATACCCGGAGGCACCCGTGATAGCAACAGTGTCCATAGATCTCACCACTTCACATATTCCCCAACAGATTCATACCGCGTTCCCTTCATGCCCAGCTTGAAGGCCGCAATTCCGGGCGTATCGTCTTCATTGACCCCGCCCAGATCGAACCACTCCAGACCCAATTGCTTGAGGGACACCGTCGCGTTCCACAACAGATACTGATTCGCCTTGAGGTGCCGGCCAGCAGGGCCGTTCCAGCCAAGCAGATAAGTCGCCGCTGCCCCATGACGAACCAGGCAAATGCCTCCAACGGCCTCTTCGCCATGCATGGCGCGCAGTATGAGCAACTGTGACTCTGCAGGCAAATGGGCGCGCAAAGCCAGCAGCAAGGCTATGGGCGCACCTGTAAAGCCTTTCTCCAGCATCAGTTCCCGATATCTTTCCATCATCCATTCGAATAGGCAGTCATCACTGCCGGACTCCACGCTCAAACCGTGCTTTTCAGCGGACAGCAGTGCATTGCGCCATTTGCCATCAAGTTTCTTTCGCAGGTCTCCCAACTCCATCCTCAGGTCAATCCACACAGATTCCCATGCAACCGGGGAAAACTGCCGAAAGCCCAACCCCTCCATCAGGACCAGATGCGGCCCCGAGAGCTCAAGCTCCGGCGCCGCAGCAAGTACCTTGCCCCGAAAGACGTTTCCCAGGCCCGCCAGTTCCGTCCAGACTGCAGTCACATCCAGCAAACCCGGCGGTTTCACAAATAAAGGCCCGCGATTGATGCGTGAAACACGCAGTATCCCGGCTACAGACTTTTGCAGCAACTGCACAAAGGCGATGAGCTCATCTCCGCGATAAAAAGCGCCGCGCTTCACCTGCCAGCCGGAGTCCGCCAATTTGGCTTCACCATACGCCCAGCTTTGAAGCAGGTTGGAACGACCAGCCTGCAACATCCACTCGTTCCACTGAGCCGGGGAGGCATCGCCCCAAACAAGCCGAAGCTGCGACTGCCCCCCGGAAGGCGCCATGGACGGGCCACAACGTTTTACCAGCTCCCGCAAAACTAGGCTCTGATGTACCGGCAGATATACCCGCGTATGACGCAAATGCCAGGCGTTGGCATGCTGCTCCCTGTCCAACATCACTTCAGGCGGCAAATCGGGCCAGGTCGTCACCGGCAGGCCTCGGCCCTGCCAACGGTCGTACATGGCTTCGGCGCGGCGGATGGAGTCAGCCTGATAAGCGCTAAGGTAAGGTGTCCACGCCCGGCTCTCAGATCGCTCGGCGAGCATGGCCAAGTCGCCCGCACCCACATTATCGTCGACGAGCAAGGCATCCCAGAGAAGTTGGTGACGCCGACGGTGTCGAGCTACCCGGCCTAGGTCAGCAATCAGCCCCCCCAACAGGCGCCGGGCAAGCCCGCTCGGCGAGGGTGCAAGCATCGCCTGAGCCACAGCCTCGCTCGCGTCCGGAGACTCAGAAAATGGCGCGGCCGTCCGGTGCACCCCGCGAAAACCAAGTTTCTGCAGCACCCGCTTGACCAGCCAGAAACACGCATGGAGCTGGCTGCTTTTGACGGCTGGGCCCATCTGCCGCTGCAAATCGCGAAGCTGACCAGCCCAGGTGAGAGGTGGGCCAAAAGACGTGACGATGGCTTGCCCCAAAACCCCCGGACCATTCGGGCGCACCACCAAGACGGCACCGTCCGGAGTGGGCAGATGCTTGTGAGGGCTGTAAATGACAAAATCGCCGCCCACTCCAACACCGTCCAGAGGACGCAACACATGTGCAGCGTCCTCAACCAGCCACGCCCCGTGATGCCGGCAAAAGTCGCTTGCCGGTGCAGGGTGGGTCGGGCGGCCGAAATAGTGGACCAGCAAGAACATGTCCGGCGGGTTGACCCCTGCCAACTCCCGGCACGCAACCATGTCGGGCTCCATTTGGGAGGTCAGCGGGTAAAACACCAGCTTGAACCCTGTCAGCCGCAACGCATGCAAAGAAGAATTGCAGAAAAAGTCCGGCAACCAGACCGTCGGCTGAGCTGAAGGCGCCCGGCTTTTCCGCCATAGCGCAATGAGCGCCAGGGACCAGGCGGACCGTGACAGCCAGCCGGCACTTTCACCATCCCGATGCCATGGCGCCGCGAGCGCTGCGTCTGAAAGCGGCCGGCGTATCAGTGCAAAGAAGAGCTTGCTCCAGGCAGGCAAAGGGGCCTGGGTGATCATTCGCGGAGATTCCAGGCATCCAGCCTTGCCCGTGACGGGGCGTAATGGGCATCCGCTGCGCCCTCAAGAAACGCGCCCAGAAGCCGGTTGGAAAATACCGTGTAATTGGAAAATTCGTCCTGAAATTCGGCTGAATCGCGCCGCAACGCAAACGGCGAGACACCCTGCGCATTGTCTCCGCGCAACCCGCTGTAAATGAAGCGAAAGCGGCGCCGAGCCACGGCCAGAGCCTTCTCGCTGAAACTCGCAAGATTCCCGAAGGTGTAGGAAAAATGATCGATAGAGACACCCAGACGTTGCTCCAGCGTGTCGGCGCTGGACGTGACTTGAATACCCAAGGGCTTGAGTACTTCCTCGGCCACCACGCGGTTGGAGGTGAATCCGTCGTCAAAGGTCAAAAGCAGATTGCGACTGTGAATCTGCTCCTTGCCGCAGACCATGGATTCGAATTGCCCAACTGAAACGAAATTCCAGGAACGTTGCAGCCAACGCAGCTGCGCAGCAAAATTGGCCTGATCAACAGGCGCAATATCATGATAAAGAAAAACCCGAAGCTGGTTCTCGGGCGCAAGCCCAATTGATCGACCGACTGCCTTTAACGTCCTGAGGGAATAGTAGGCCGCAGCCAGAATATGGTGATGAAGTGACATTGCGATGGCATCAGGCCTCAGTCAACTCGACGCTTTACGGCAAGCTGAATGAACCAAAGAACGAAGGTAGCGAGGGGAGATAACGACATTGGAACGGATGCCAAAAAACAGGCTGCCCTCAGGGCTTCTGGCAGTGAAAGGAACGCTGCCTGGCAAGCCACCCGAGAAAACCGGCATTGTTCGACAGCAGGGCGTCAAGCTTACCAAACACGCTCCCTGGCTTCCCGGGCGCGGTAAAACGCAATTCAGGGCTGTACAGTATTTCGGACCAGCGCTCTGAAACCTTGCCGGCGAAAGTGGCTGCAATGGACTCTTTTTGATCATCCGAGGCCCAGCCAGCCAGAATGCTCCTTCCACCCACCCTTTCGTCAGGTAAGCCCTGCCAAGCAGGCGACGGAGCCAGCGAATGGGTGGCTGGACGTTCAGCGAATAGTTGGCAAATACACCGCCGCTCTTGAGAACCCGACAAGCCTCGGACACAGCCTTGTCGAAATCAGGGATGTGCTGCAATGTCTGAACGGTCCAGATGCCGTCAAAACCGGCAAAATTTTCGTCTATCGTGAACGGCAACGCAGTGGCGTCGGCATGCATGAGTCCCACCTGATGGCCAACCAGACCGCCGAGCACATTCCTGGCGTGCGGCAGGTTCGAACGCACAAAATCAACAATCAACACCCCCACATCCGGACGCGTCTGCGCAAGACGGCGCCAGTGCCAACCCCAGCAACCGCCGACATCCAGAATCAGCCCGCCTTGCGGAATGGCCGCCAGGAAGCGATCAACCTCATGGTCCATCACCGGTATCGAATGGCTGGCACTGAGTGCATCAAGGTAATTGTCGTAGCGCACCGCAGCAACGCGCTCGCGCAGTTCAACTTCCACAGATTGATCGGTGGAAGTGTGCGGCATACCGCCGTAAATCCCGTCGAAGTCGGCGTCACAAGAATGAAGAATATTTTCCAATTGCGAGTTCATTTAGCTGCCATCAAGACCAAGTACTCAACTCTTTTTTTGAATTTTAAAGAAAAGATACCTCAACGTACCAAAAAAGGAGCTTCGGAATGCTCCAATCATTGCAATAATGCCAGCAACAAATTGCCTCTCCACAAGTAGACTCTTGGACTGAGTCGCCAACAGCCGTGCATTTATGTCGTTCCAAAGGCGACCCTTGTCCGCCTGAATAGATTGCCGCTTGAAGACATGATCTCGTATAACATTAACAACATTTTCCCGATGTTTTTCAACTTGTCCCGAGGCATTGGTTGCATGAATCAAGTACTCGCCCTGCACCGAGCGTAAACATTTGAATTTTGCCCCTGCCTGTGCAGCAAGCATCCAGAAATCGTAATCCTCGGCCGTGATGAATTCTTTGTTTTCACGAAAGAAGATTTTGTTATGAACCAGGAAATCCCGACTTACCAATGCAGCCGAAGGAGAGAGGCAGTTGCCGATCACCAGCAGTCGCCTGTAAAAATCCGGGCAGTACGGCCCGTGTTGAAGCAGACGTCTATCCCCAGTTGCATCATTTACCATAATCTCATCGGTGCTGAACACATCAATAGATGGATCCTTCTGAGCCTCACCGAGTACAGTTTCCAGCTTCCCCGGATACCAAAGGTCGTCAGAATCCAGAAACGCGACCCAATCACCTTTGGCAGCGCGGATTCCCATATTTCTTGACGCAGCTATAACACCATCGTTATGGATCTTCAATACTTTAATCCGTAGATCCCTAAAGCCCTGAATGACATCATCTGTATTGTCCTGAGAATGATTGTCTACAACAATCACTTCCCAATTTGTGTAAGTTTGATCCAGCACTGATTGCAAAGCACGAATCAGATAATGCGCATGGTTATATGTCGGGATGACTACGGAAACGAGTGGAGTTGTGTGGGTGGCATCACTCATACATTTCCATTTTCATTTTTAAATGCCGCTTGGCAGAAAACCAGCAAGTCGTCGATTTCGGTATTGTTATCAATCTCCAGATTGATTCCCATTGCCTTCAATGCCTGCGTCTGATAAATAAGAATTTCATGCGACTCATCATCGACTGTTATCGGTCTGCACAATTCCGGCTCGAAACCCAGAACCACCTTGCAGCGCTGTTGAATGAGCTGCGCCATTTCGATCACAGATCGCGATACCCCAGCACCTACATTGAACACATCACGCATTGAGTTACCGACGGCGCATAAAGATAAGTGACCGGAAATTCGACAGACCTCCGCCATAGAGACAAAGTCCCGGTGCTGCAAGCCGCTGGAGCGGAGAGTCATCTTTCCGGTCTCCACCACTTGTCTGCAAAGGTCATTCACCAGTAGCGTCCAGCAATTGACATCTTTGTGCACGGGCGAACCAAAGGCATTGGACATGCGCAGCACCAGTCCTTCAATTTTCTTCTGACGACTGGCATTCAGAACGGCATATTCCCCCGCGAGATGCGAGGCGGCATATGGATGCAGATTACGCGGGCAAACGTCTTCCGTGAAGGTACCGGCAAGCGGGCTGGCATACACGTGCGCGGTGGACAGGTAAATCAGCCGCTTAACACCCGCTTTGATTGCGGCGGTGACCAGACGTGCGGTGGCTACGCCGTTAACCTCAAGCGCCGCCACCGGATCCGCACTACAGTCTTTGGCATTCATCCCCGCCGCATGAATGACTAAATCCACACCGCAACACCCTTCCTCCAGTGCATCGTCATCGCTCCAGTCGACCTTGATCGCTTCCGACTCTGATAGCCATTCAGGGGGAGGTCTTGCCTCGCGCGAGCCCAAAACAACACAATGCCCGGTCCTCTGAAAATGTTGGGCCAATCGCCCCCCGACAAATCCGAAACCGCCGGTGATCAGTATGCGCATCGGATCACGCTACCGCGCCCACGGAGCACCCTTGGTCCACAAGGACTCAAGAAGCTCATGATCTCGCTTGGTGTCCATGCAGTGCCAGAAACCATTGTGGCGATAAGCCATCAATTGGCCGGCATTGACAGCCTGCTCGAGCGGTTCGCGTTCGAGCATCGTGCTGTCACCCGCAATCAGGTCAAAGAACGCTGGCTCAATGACAAAAAAACCGCCGTTGATCCAGCCATCATGCAGCTGCGGTTTTTCCTGAAAACTGGCGACGCCATCGCCATTCAGCTCCAACTCTCCAAATCGGGCAGCAGGGCGCACCGCAGATACCGTCACCAACTTTCCATGGCTACGATGAAAAGCCAGCAAGGCCTCCAGATCAATGTCCGCTACACCGTCTCCGTAAGTCAACATGCAGGTCTCATTGCCAATAAATGACTGCATGCGCTTGACACGACCTCCAGTCATGGATGCATCACCGGTGTTGACCAGAGTAACCCGCCAGTCCACGGGGTCCACCTGGTGTGGCGAAACACTGCCTGACGCCAGATCTACGGTAAAGTCGGCGTTGAGAGCCCGGTAATTGAGGAAGTATTCCTTGATCACCTCGGCCTTGTAGCCCAATGCAACATAAAAATCCTTGTGCCCGAATCGCGCATAGGTCTGCATGATGTGCCAGAGAATCGGTTTGCCACCGACTGGCACCATCGGTTTGGGAATGACATCGGTGTATTCGGCCAGACGCGTACCGAATCCGCCGGCGAGCAAGATAACCTTCATGACTTAGCCCCAACCATATCTAATTTCTGACAATTCAAGGCGCTGAACTTCATTCGGATCATGCGGAAGGTTCGCGATATTCAACACCAGGCTTCCCGAGTCCGTCAGCCCTTTAAATCCGAACCAGATGCCGGGCGGCACGGTGAGACGTGCGTAGCGATCAACACCAATTTCCTCCACTCGAAAGTCACGGGCACCCTCGAGCCGAAACACAAACCGCACTTGCCCCACGGGCACGATGACATTCATCGTCATCCGTAGGTGCCGCTTCCAGGCCTTGATAGCACCTGCAGCTACCCAGGAAAAGTAGGCCTCACCAAAACCGCCATAGCCCGCATCGGTCTGCTTCATGGCGTGCAGCACATCTCCACCCGTTGTCGCAATACGCGCCAGCGGCGTAATCAAAATATCGTCAAGACTCATTCTGCCCACGCCAACCCTTGCCGCTTGGCAAACGCCGTATAGGCCTCAATCTGCAATTGAGTGGTGGTGCCAATCTGCACGGGTTGTTGGTAGTACGCGCGATACCATTCTGCGGTCATACGCACGGTATCTTCAAAGCCCATCACGGCACGCCAACGCAAGTAGTGCAGCGCCTTATCACAGTTGAGTTTGAGCAGACCCGACTCGTACGGCCCCGATGCTGCCTGCGATACATCCTGCCAGCGCACCTGATCCCAATGCAGCGCCATCTGCTGAACCAACTCTAGGACACTGTGATTTTGCTGCGCCGGTGGGCCAAAGTTGAACGACTCACCGTGCAGTTCGGTCTGCCGAGACAGGGCAATGGCGAGACTCAAGTAGCCGCTCAACGGTTCAAGCACATGCTGCCAAGGCCGTGTGGAGTGTGGGTTACGCAGTTCGACAGCAGTATTGACGCACCACGCCTTCACACAATCGGGCACGATGCGATCTGAAGCCCAATCCCCGCCCCCGATGACGTTTCCCGCCCGGGCAGAAGCGATGCGTACCTTGCTCGTCGTCTTTGGAAAATACGACTTGATATGCGAACGAATGGCAAGTTCTGCCGCCCCCTTGGATGCACTGTACGGGTCCGGACCGCCCAAGGCATCAGTCTCGCGGTAGCCCCACACCCACTCCACGTTGTCGTAACACTTGTCGCTGGTAATGATCACTGCAGAACAGGGCTTGTCCAGGCTGCGCAAGGCCTCAAGTACGTGCAATGTCCCCATCACATTAGTCTGCCAAGACTCAATTGGGTCGTCATACGATCGCCGAACCAGGGCCTGTGCAGCGAGGTGGAACACGAAATCAGGCCTGGCCGAAAGGACTGCATTTTCGATCTTGGCACGCTCGCGAATATCGATACGCAGATCGGCTATACCCGCCTCCATTTGCGCGGCGAGGAAGTGAGACGGCACAGTAGGCGGGTCGAGAGCAATGCCCACCACCTCGGCACCAAGCAGCTTTAGCCAAGCAGTAAGCCACGCACCTTTGAACCCAGTGTGGCCTGTGACAAGCACTGTTTTGCCGTGGAATGCGGTCTGGTATGTCATTAAATGCGGACTCAAGAATTCAAAAAAAGAGATTTACAGTCAATCCCGATTGGCGCCATAGTAGCCTCATTCGGTCACCTCCAGCAGTAGCTTTCGCCAACGAGGCAGTTTGGAATCAAGCGTGAAAAATTCCTGCCCGTTCACGTCCGAACGGGGGGCGGCGGCCGACAGCAGCGCATCGGCCAAGTCCTCCGGCGTGCTGACAAAAAAAACACCTTCACGTCCACGCAACGGACTTTGATTGAGTGCATCCGAATCGAGCATTGAAACAACCGGCAAGCCTGCACAATAAACATCGGCCGCAGCCGAAGTCGCATTACTTGTATAGGCTACGTCACATCCAGACAAAAGCTCCCACATGGGAGACGCTGCCATCTCCATCCCAACGCCCGGAAAATCCGCAGGCTGCAGTGGGCAAGCCGGATGAGGCTTAACTATGATAATTGTACCCTCCGGCAAATGCGGCAAGGCCTTCTCCAGCAAATGGATCTGCTTCCGTGTATTGCTCAGCAAATAGTCTCCCAATACCAAAATTCGCAGAAAACGGCTAGCAGAAGGCGAGAGAAAATCTGGTTCGGTTCTAGCCTTGGCCAGATGAAGATATCGCAGAGCTTCGACCTCAATCATGGCATCCACTGGATAGCCACCATTCCGATAGGCGTCCAGCTCTGCGGTCCCATTAAGCGCAACCAGATCGGGCATTGGCAATGCATGTCCGCCAACGTAGCTGCGTGGGTCAAAAAAATATCTCAGATCCCAGTAGCGAACAGTTGCATGCGGTGAGCCAATTAGACGACCATGTCCAGCGGACTTCCAGGCATGTATAAGCGCGAACTCCCATCCTTGGTTTTCCTGCAAATACACACCTAGCCGTTGTGTGGGCAACATCTTCAGCGCTGACTCGAACAGGTTGAGATACAGGGCATTGCTCATGGCCGTCAATCCAGACGTCGATCGCCTCCAGTCTTCTTCAAACAGGGGCCAGAAATCAAACGTAGGCCCCTTTGCCTGTGGCACGGAAAGCGCCCGGCGCAAACGCCGACCCTTCCAGGCAAGACGCCCCGCGTCGAGCAACGTTCCAAAAATAACCCTCGCATTCAGAAACGTCCCCAGAGTTGCGTGGGTCTGCACACCACGGCCCATCTCGTTGAATTGGCGAATAGCCCCAGCCGCCGCCGTCTCGTCGGGAAGTAGCGCATCTTTCACATGCAAATGAAGCCAATTGGTTTTGCAACCCACTCGTTCCAGTTCATCTGGCAAGTGTGCCCAGTAACGGCTCTCGAACCGTCCGGCTTTTACGGCATCAGGAATCAGGTTAAACAGATAGGAAAAAAAAGTCACCTGCCCTTTGGACTCTCTCCATTGGGATAACCCAACGCCACGCAATGGCCAGGACTGAAGCAGGTGGCGGATCAGCCATATCAGCGCCTGCAAGGGATACGGCAGATATTGATGCAGTTGCCTAGTCCATGACAGAGCTGCAGGTGCATCTGGTGAGCGTTGCCATTCGAATACTACGCACGACCCAAGACACCACAGACGAATACATTCGGCGAGAGGTCGTTCGGCACTAACCAGCACTATTTTCCGAATTTCGCGGCCAGCCAGCCAATTTTCAAACGCCATCAAACGAATGGCATCGGTAATTTGAGGAGACTTGCTGAAATTGCACTTCTCTGCGAGGAGTGTCATCCACCAGAAACTAAAGCCTGGCCGCGCCTCCAAGTGATCCACCAAACGCCGGCCGTGAATCCGTCTTTCACCAAGTTCGTATACCCATGCCAGGTAGCGCGCTCTCAGAACTTCGGCGTCCGCCTCTATCAGCTTAGGAATTGATACGGTCGCCTGCGAGGCATCATCCCCAAGACCACGCCAAAGCATCGATATCCAGTCGCCAACTGGTGGAGGCCCATCTGCGTCCCAGATGACCAGCGCCCCCCCGCGCCCACTAGTCACATTCACAATCAGCCATTCAAATCCAACATCAGCCGTTCGACATTTTTCAGATCGTCCGGTGTGTCCACGGCTCGCGTGCTGTGTTTGGTAGGCGCCATGCGCACCTTTCCCCCATGCTCGAGAATCCGCATCATGTCCACTGATTCAATCACCTCAAGCGGTGTTGGAGCCAGCCTGGTGTAATCCAGAAGGTAATCGCGCCGAAACGGGATGATGCACACCTGCTTGAACATGGGAATCCCGGAAATCTTGCTGCGGGTCGGAATTGGTTCACGGGAAAAATAGATTGCATCGGACTTGAGATCACACACCACCTTGATACAGTTTCGGTCTTCGAACTCAGTGGTATCCAGGATTTCTCCGAGCAGGTTAACGACCTGGACTTCCGGATCATCCAGCAAAGGCTGTACAGCCTCTGCAATCATGTCGGGATGCGTCATAGGCTCATCACCCTGGACCATCACCACGATGTCATAACGTGTGTCGTTTATTTTCTCAAGATTGAGAAGAGCTTCAGCGCAACGATCCGAGGCGCGCTCGTGTTGCTTGCCGGTCATTACAGCAACACCGCCGATGGACTCAACGTAGTCATAGATCTCCTTGTCACAGGTAGCCACGGCCGTCAGGTCCAACAACTCGGATCGAGCCACCCGCTCGTAAACATGGCCGATCATGGGTTTCCCAAGAATGGGCGCCATGGGTTTACCAGGGAAACGGCTACTACCCATACGGGCAGGAATAAGTGCAAGGATTTTCATAGGGCCACTCAAGACTTTTGACAAACAACAAGCATATGGGAACTCAAACCATTATCTGCAATGAACAACTGCATTGCCGCTTTCTGATCTTCGGTTGCCTGAAAAGAAAAAGTACGCCAAAAACGGTCTTTAATATGGTTCTGATTATTGCAAATAATATCAATGTCCAGCTTTCCCGGCGTGCTGGTTTGCAACACATCAAATCCCACATGGCGGAGCAAAACCCGCACTGACCCCGGATTGAAAAAATTCAGGTGATGGGGAGGGGAAACGGATTTTGAATCCTTCCATAACGCCTGGATATCCACTCCGGCACCTGAAAGGGTTGTAAACATAAACAGGTCGCCGACATTCATCAAATTCAGCAAATGCCTCAAGAACTTTTCGGGATCATGCAGATGCTCAAAAAGCTCGAAACTCACAAAAGCCTTGGGACCACCGCCGAGTTGTTCTGATTTTATTTCCTCCAGAAATCCCTGAACGACCTTCAGCCCCTTCTCACGACATACCTGTGCAAGCGCAGGTCCAGGCTCAATCACCACAACCGGCTTGCCCGAGATCTTTTGATACTCCTCGGTAAAGATTCCAAACCCTCCCCCTATGTCCACAAGACCATGATGTTCGGTACCGAACCGTCCCACAAGCTCATGGATGGTCAATGCCTTGGGACGCCAGAGTTTTTCGCGGCGCGCTTCGGCAGTCTCCTTGTAAAAGGTTGAGGCCCAGTACTGCGCAGATTCAGACTCCTGGTAGTAGCGTGAAATGGCTTCAGCAGTTGGACGTGGGCTTACATACAAGGTTTTGCAGGCAGGACACTCCTTGTAGGTGAATCCTTGCTTGATAAATGAATGAACGCCCTCCGCTCCACATGCAGGACAAGGCACGTCATATCGCAACCCGTCCTTGAAATATTTCTCAACGTCCCGCTCTGTAAGTCGAAGATACTCATCGAATATCCTTTTGGGACGAATTTCTTCTTCCTTCATCGGGCCGGTACCGATGGCGCAACCACAGACTGGTTCAAAAAAACCGCATCTATGGAGTAAGCAATAAACCGATATCCCTCGACAAGCCGTTGATTTAATGCGGCAGGATCCGGCATCACCACATGAACGCCGCACGGAATGTTGTGCTCAGCACAAAGAATTCGGATCCGGTCCATCGCTGCAATGAATTGCGGTTCCTCAAATTTCGCAGTTAACCCCATGGAGGCGGACAGATCGTAAGGGCCGATCAAGACCGCGTCCAAACCCTGCACCGAGATAATTTCCTCCAAGTTCTCGACTGCCCGGACGTGCTCTATCATTGCGACCAGCAAAGGCGCTTGGGCCTCGTCACGGTACACATCGAAATGCCTGCCAAAAAGATTTGCACGTGAGAACCCCACGCCCCGAGTGCCTGCTGGCGGCCAACGGCAGGCGTCGCGTACCTGAGTCAACTGCGCCGCCGTTTCGACCATGGGGACAATCACCCCTCCCGCCCCCGCATCCAATGCCTGCTTGCAGTCCTTGGAGTGCCCGCGCGCCAAACGCACCATGGGCAAGGTCCCCCCCAGTTCAAAAGCACGAAACAGATCCGGCAACTGGTGAACGGCAATCGCACCGTGCTCCATATCTACCGCTACCCAGTCGTATCCGGCCTGCCCCATGATTTCAGCAATGGACGGATGAGGAATCTGCATCCAGCTACCGATGGAATGCCCCCCGCTACGAAGGCGTTCGCGAATTTCTTTAATTGTGATCAGTCTGTTCATGGGCCAAATTATCAAACATCGGGCCGGTGTAACTGGCCTGAAGCGTCTTGTTCAAAGGCGTTCGTCTCAAAAGGAAGGATACGGCATTGTCATGGGCGGCCATCAGATCTGTTTCAGCGTCGCCGATCATCAGCGCCCGACCAGGAGCACAGTGTAGTCGGCACAAAACATCCCGGATCGCATCTGATTTTTTTCGAGGAGCGCCATGAACTTCACGAAAGCAAACGGCGATATCAAGAACATCAAGAATATGTTGGATCTCTTCCTGCGGGGTCGCGGTGACGAGGACGAAATACCGTTGTGTGCATCGCCTCAACAGAAACTCGCGCACGCCGGGAACCCATGGAGAGTCAATCACTGCCTGAAGGGCCAACCTCGAAAACCGATCACAGAAGTCATGTACCTGTGCGTCGGTCGCTGACTCACCAGCCCACCGCAGATAAAGCGGAATCTTGTCGAAGCGGGACATTCCGCCATTGGCCTCATGATGTTGCTTGACTCGTACGGCAATTCCATGCCCATATGGTGAAAATAATGTCTCAAAGGCTGTCGCCTTGACTTCGACAGAGTCCTTGATAACGCCGTCGAAATCCCAGAAGACCAACTGCGCCTCCCTCACCCATTTCAGGGCTCTTAACGTCGGGTCCAAATCTGGTTCCAAACCTGACCACCACCAAATGAATCCACACTATCGAACATCTCCGAATGGCGTTTTTCCTTTAATACAAGGCCCGCATCCTGAAGCAACTTCTGGCAATAGACGGCTTGTTCGTGAAAACCGTCGTTGATCTCAATCAATACACCTTTCGCCAGATTCAATACCATTTTCCCGCCTTGCAATATCAAGTGCTCAATCCCATCGACATCGATCTTGATGTAGTCCGGTTGAGGGATCTTCAACTGTTGCACAGCATCGTCCAGCGACAACCCCAGGGTTTGAAATTCAAAAACCTGCTGGATTTTCTTCCCGTCCCAACCATAGTTCTTCCCAAAAGTTGACAGCGCCCCGCCCCACTCTGTCGTGGTCATGTGAAGTTTGCTGAGAGACAAGTCTTCACATAGTGGCAAAGGAACAATGGCAACTTTCTGAATAAGTCCATTCAGGAAGATGTTGCGGGCCAGTAACTCCAGATTGAATACCGATGGTTCAAAGGCGAATACCTGACAATCCCTTGCCTTAGCGGAATAGCAAGAGTACAGACCAATGTTGGCGCCAATATCCCAGACGACAGAACCGCGAGGAATGCTGTCTATCCATTCCAGCGTCTCGGGCTCTTTCGTTGAAAAAGTATCAATTCGGTAGCTATTCAACCGATTTGGCATGGCAAAGGTAAGGTGGGTCCCTCGATGCTCGATCGCGCGGGTTCTAGCCATTGCGACATGGAGAACCTCCTCAAATATATAACCGCCCATCGCTGTTTTTGCAACCACACTCACCAATCTGGAGAGGATTGCCCTGATAGCCATTTTTAGGGCTTTAAGCATTCTTTCGCTCCCCTTGATGGGTGGTGATATCGCTACGCACAAGATCGATCAACTGCAGTAATCCCTGCCCCAGATCCACATGCATAGGCGCCACATATTTGCGTCCCAGTTTGGGTTGGTAGGCATAAGGGGTGCGCACATAATGCCCAGGCTGCTCGCCCGGCAAAAACTGCACGCCATTGCTCAGTCCCAATATCTCGCCGAGCATTTCGAGGAGATCGAGCACACGCATGGGCTCCTGCCCCGTGAGTACGACACTCTGGTTTCGGAACTCATCGCCCAAGGCCACAACACTGGCCCGCGCGGCATCTTCGACGTGAATGTACTCGCGCAGGGCGTCTGGACTGCCTTCGTAGCGCAACGCACCGGTTTCCAGGGCATTCTTGACGATGCGAAGCAGCCCATTGCCTTGATCAGCGCGTGGCCCATAGAGTGATCCGTAGCGCAGGATGGTGTAATCCAGGCCATAGACCCGCTGATACTCCTCGACATAATGCTCGGCCGCCTGCTTGCTGCAGCGATAAAAGCCACCTTCGCGGCTGTACACATAAACTGTGCTGGCATATACGAAGCGCTTGATCTTGTGCCGGCGGCAGGCCTCCAATACATGGACATTGCCCAGCACGTTGACTTGCACGGTTTCTATGGGTTTGTCGAGCGCCTGATTCAGATCAGCCAAGGCAGCAAAGTTATACACAACCTCGCAATCCGCAATAGCGGACTCCAGACTTGTCGCATCCAATAAATCGCCGATCACCATTTCCTGATCGTCGCGCAACCAGGGAGAAACGATACGGTCATAAACACGCACACTGCGCCCTGCGGCCGTGAGCGCATCTGCCACATGACTACCCAGAAATCCGGAGCCACCGATCACACACACCTTTGTCATGTCACAACCCCCGCCTTTGTACTTCGTATTCTCCTGGCGGTACGAGGCCCTGCAAGGCCTTCCCGGACAGGAAGCGCACGGCCTCTTCGGTCGCCTCGATCTCCATGCGCGTGCGGCAGTCCACAGACATTGAACCCATATGCGAGGTGAGCAGGCAACGCTCAACCTGCCCAAGAGGGCCTGCGTAAGGTTCCTGCTCGAAAACATCGATGGCTGCGCCACTCAGATGGCCGGAGCCAAGCACCTCTGCCAAATCATGCTCGTTGACGATACCGCCGCGTGAAGTGTTAATGATCATCGCATCCGGTTTCATCTGCAGGAGATGCTCTCGCCGGATCATGTTCTTGGTTTGACCGGTCAGCGGGAGATGCAGGCTGATCACGTCGGCGTGGCGGTAAATTTCCTCTTTATCGACCCACTCCAACTTGAGTTCGGGGGCCACTTTCTGATTGGGATGGATGTCGTTGGCCAGGATGCGCGGACTGCCAAATCCGGCAAGACGGCGTAAAACACGGCCACCGATACGCCCCGTTCCAATGATGCCAATCGTGACTTCTGGGATGCGCCGCCCAAAATGGCGATGCCACTCACCACGGTGTATCTGGGCATTGGCGACATGCACGGACCGCAGCAAGGAGAGCATCAAGCCTATCGTCAATTCGGCCACCGCGGGTGCCGGAGCATCCGGCGTGTAGCTAACTAGGATACCGCGCCTCTCTGCGGCCAACAGATCCACGCCATCCAGGCCAATGCCAACCCGGGAAATCAGCTTCAGACGGCTAGCGCTATTCATCACCTTCTCGGTGATTAACTCCGTCCCCGCGATAAGCACATCAAAGTCAGACACCATTTCTGCAAGCTCATCTTCCTTGAGCTTGCGGCCCAACGGGTTGATCACATAGTCAATCCCTGCAGCTTTCAACTGCTCCAGAGGCAGCCGGTTTTTTTCACCAAAGGGAACAGTTGTTATCAACGCCTTGGGCATAAAAGCTTCTCCATTTCATTACGTCAACTACCAATCCCGGCACACTAACATCAGTATCCCTGATTCGGTTCTCATCGAGATGCGGGCGTCTTGCTAGGATTCGAGAAACATGCATCGGAACAATCCAACATTTGTAAGAACCCAGCGAATAAATGGCCTCAACTACAGGTCCTCGAGCCCTCTTTATCAATTCCAAATATCTATGCTAGCTATGAGAAAAAGCATAATGTTCCTATGCCTCGATTACCAAATTCAGCATTCAAAGCCCGCCAGTTCGCCGAGAAATTCGAGTTAAAGACCTACATTGCCAGAGCGCCAGAATAAAGTAGCGCTATGGACGTACCACAATAGAATATTATGATTTTTTACTCCCATCCGATCGCAGATTCAGCAAATCCTGCAGCGCGTTATGCAGGCGTGTTAGGGAATCTTCGGGCAGAAATGCATAACTTCTGCAATAGCGCGCTCTCACCTCCTGAAGATCGGCGCTTTGCCACCAATCATTGATGTTCTCCCATACCCCGGCAATGTGAGCGGCCGCAGATTCAGGTGTTTCGTGAAAAATACCCACTCGCAGAAGTTCTTGAAAAAGAGGATCAGACGTATGATGCAGCCGCTCATACTTAGAATTCCAGAAAATAACGGTTGGGGCATTGGCAGCGAGCGCCTGATTATAGGTAGTACCTGCATAAGTACATACGACAATCTTCGCCTGAGCAAACAATTCATGAATATCCTTATTGCCCGCGTCAATATCCAGACCAGAAAACCGATCACGCCATCGTTCGGAGTTGTTCCAGCAATTGTCCGCTGAAGCCAGCCGCACGGTAAAACAACTTTGGATATTCACTGGTAGCGAAGCAACGAAGCGCATCTGCTCGTCAATATATTTATTAAAGTCATCGCTTTGCGTCGTGGAAGTAATGCTGAAAGAATAGCGTGGTGTACCCAACTGCATCAGCAAGCCACCACCACCGATGTCACTGCGCCAACTTCTGGCAAACAGCTGCCCAACATCTCTTACCTTAGGATGCCAAGTATTGCCGATCCCCGGCGAGAGATATCTGTCACAGATATCGAGTTCATGATCCGTCTGAAAATTTAGTGCGTGAAAAGGACCTCCCCCATGTTGGCCGATCACCAACAAACTGCCTCTTTCCACATTTCTTGCAATGTAACTCTTTACGAGATCGTCATAAACATGAGCAACTGAAGTAAATATCAATTTCGGGGAGTTGGGCCAGTGTAGCGCGTTGATGCGCTCTTGCGCCCGCAGGTAGCCTTCTATATATGCTCTGGGGATTTGTTGGGGAATAATTTCGCGTATGAATGCTTCAAACTTGGAGAGGCTCACACCATCTAGGCGCCACTGGCGTCGGGACTTGTTCAAAAGCAGCGGCGGCGTGCTCTCCGATAGACTGTATTGAGGTACTTGCCCCAACCAGAGCTTAAGACTGATTTCCTTGAGCTTTGGAAGCCCTGTTGCAATGAAGAATGAATCCGTGTCAGTCGACAAGGGCATCCAGCACATGTTCCATGCGGAGCGCAGGATATTTTTTACTGTATGCGAGATTGGGGGTTTCGCATTAACCTTTAATTCTTCATTTCCATCCGCCAGAAGGACATCATAGGAAATGCATTTTTGATATTTAATGATGCGACTGCAAATATAGTGATTCCAGTCATCCCCCGAAAATAACCCGACGAATGACAACATGTCATTGGGCACTGCATAAAACTCTTGGTCGGTTAAAAATAAGGTGCGGTCAATGGGGAAGTCGCGTGTTGCATTTTCTATGCTAATCCAGCGCTGGAATAATATTTGAGTAAAAAACCCCAACCAAGGTCCAACCAATATTTTCCAATATTTTTCTGTATGTGACGTATCATGAACCTTATTCATTGCGTCAGAAAGATCAGGTAAAAGTCTTTCATGGAGTTGCGACAAATACGCACCATCAGCTGCGAGAAGCTTCCGGTCATCCCAGTTATACGAAAGAGTTTCGTGAGGGCGAGCTGCCCAAATATTTCGCCTGTTATAAAGCTTGCACCACTCGCCTAAAAATACAAGTGGCTCATTGGTTCCCCAAGTCTCTTCAAGCGCAGTGGTTACAAGTAGCATTATTAATGGAGATCTGGAGAAATTTTCATCAAGCTCGCCATACGCTGGCAGCGGTTGACATTGACTTTGTCAATCCTTGAAAGAACTAGCAGGCGCTAGATTGCGCGAACGCTAATACAACATGTTATGCATTAGTCTGTCGTCAGTTTCTGGGATATAAATGTTTTTGCCAGCCCCACGGAAGGCAAGTCAAGTCGGAATGTCCCATGGCGATCAGTGATCGCGAATCCTATTCTTTTAAATAGATCGGCAACAACTGCATTTTTTTCGGTTGCACTGTATTCACCAATAATCCTTGAGATACCGCGCTCTTGGGCGCGCTTTACAAGCTCATCCCTCATGAACTCCTCGCAAGTGCGGGAAAAAACGCGGCAGCTGAGCAGCCAGCTCAAAACTCTCGCTTCATCAGCGTGATACGAAACAACTAGGGAGCCGACAAGGCCGTGGTCGGCGAAACGGTCGACCAAGTTGAAACAGAGTACATCGTGATCAGAACCGGTCATGAAGCTGGCAAGCTGCTCAGCTGTCCATCGGCGGGTCGTCAAGTTGAATTGATTTGTCTTGATCTCCATTTGCGCAAGGCGCGGGAGATCTTCTTGGCGTGCCGGCCAAACGGCTCCATGCATTTCCAAAGAAGCAAGATAGCTATCAAAATCCGGTGTGGCTACCTTTAAACGCGCCGATATTGCCCTGGCTTGATAAGAGGCAGTACGCTTCATGTCTACATCTGAGAACTCCTGCAGATCGAAGAGGTGGAGTTGATCCAGCTTCCTGGCGAAGACTGCAGGGTCTCCATCCATCCGCACGGTAAAAACTTCAGGCAAAGCTTGACGGACCAACTCACATTCGGCGGGATTGTCATCCACAAACACAATGGACGAAATGTCGATATTCAGCTCGTTGGCAATTTTCTGAAGGTTTGACGCTTTATCATCCCAGTTGCACGATACGACAGCAAAATCTTCAATTCGAAGCGGCATGTGAGGATGTTTTCCAAAAACCTCGGTCGCTGTCGCCATCTCATTTTTGCTGCATATGCCTAAAATAACACCGCGCCGTCCAAGTTGTTTGACGTAACGGCAAAACGCCAGATACGCTTCGCCGTCTGGTGTGTCCACGCCGAGGCTGATTCCTTCCAAGCCATCGTCGCCAATAACTCCTCCCCACAGAGTATTGTCCAAGTCAAGTATCAAAGCCTTGTGGGTTTTACCAAGAGCGCTACGAACTGAACCAGAAAGCAAAACGATATAGTCGTGCAGGAAGCGTGGCGAAAATCCATATTTTCCGTGGTGCCAAAGCCGCATATCGTGCCAGTTTTGCCTTCCGACGCGAGCAGCCAGTCGATCAACATCCACCCACCGAACAAACCCAGGAGAAGCCACAAGAAGTCTCCTATTCGCTTCCTCAATCATCTGAGAC
This sequence comes from Uncultured Candidatus Berkiella sp., assembly GCA_964502705.1. GTDB lineage: Bacteria > Pseudomonadota > Gammaproteobacteria > Berkiellales > Berkiellaceae > Berkiella. The sequence goes on from CAZCXZ010000019.1 coordinate 20,282, forward strand.
GGCGACCATTTTGTACGACGGTCGGCAATGCCCAAAAAATCATTCTCCGGGACTTCGCAAACATGCTGAAGTACAGGTTTCCCCAAATGCTGATCCAGAACTGCCCATAGTTCTTGCCAGTGCTGGAGCTGCAGTTGGAGAATATCTTCTACACTTTCGTTGTTGAACGCGTCGCCAAGCCGTGCCCGCGCTTCTGCAGCGTCCGTGGCAACTACAACCATGTCCGGACGGAATGCATAAAGACCACTGGCGGGCGAAAGGATTTCTTGAATATAGGCGGCGAATGGCGCCTCATATACTTTCGCGAGCATTCCCTCTGCAAGCAGCGTGCAACGTACGGCCGTAGCAACAGGCTGCGTAGTGCTGCTCCCCAAAACAGCGACACGGATAATGCTCGCCGGATTAGACTTCTCAATTATTTCTTCGACAAAGTTACTGACTACCCCGTATTGCGAGGGACTCAGCAATTCCGTCCGCAGAATAAGGCGTAGTGTCTGCCTGGCTGCTGAAAAATCCTCAGTAGCCAGGAGTTTCTTGACATCGACTAGCCGTTTAGCAATGCCCTGACCGAATGTATTTATATCCGTGTTCATTCAGGGCGCATGCACAAAAATGCCCCATGGCATGGGGTGATTTCCACAGGTTTTCCACTATAGGCATATTCTGCGCGGGAGTCGACTATCCGAAAGCCTGCATCGGTAAGTTGATCCAATACTTCTTCCGGGCTCCGATAGAGGTAAATGTGATCGACATGACTAGCGTTTATGGCGGCCGAAATATATGCCAGCCCACCCGGCTTGGTCATGGCGAACAGGCTGCCAATAAACTCAGGGGGATTCTCAAGATGCTCCAGCACTTCTTGGCAAATGACGAGATCAGCAGGTGGGGGGGTATTGGCCACAATGTCGCGCACCTCTGTCCGATACCGATCTCCCAAGCCAAAAGCTTTTACCACCCGCTCAGTGAAGGAAAGGGAATGACTGCTGATGTCGTAGCCAACACCCTCAACACCTGGCAATAAGGCCAACGGCTCCTTGGAGTACATACCGCAGCCGGTCCCCACCTCAGAAAATGTTTTCACCGAAGTCAGGCGAGGGGCAAGCGTACGGAAATACTGCAACATGCGATGATGGTGCGGCCAGATCAAATGCGACAGAAACATTCCGGGGAGGTAGCACCTGAGCATGAAGTTAGAATTATGGTAATACGCTTCCGCGACCTCTGAATAGGAAGAAGCTTTATATTTTCCTTTTTTTTCAAAATATATCTGGGAGCGAAGTGCATCAGTACAGAACTCCGCATAACCATCAATTGCTTCACTCCATGCTTCCGGATTCAGCCCGAATAACGCTGCAACGGAATCGTTGAATTCCTTCTCCCAACTCTTTCCGAACTCTTCTCGCGAACTTTCCCAAATAGTGGCATAACTAGGATAGCGATCTCGCATCGTAATCAGCATTTTTTCGTACGTCGTTGGCATATTATCTCTTAAGGTTTAATTCAAAATTTCAAAACCGAATTCGCATCAGCACGCAAAATTTCTGCCCCATTTTTATCAGTCACGGCAATTCGGATTCCAACCACCCTGATGGCCTCAGAACGCCTGGCTATAGTTCCGACCAGAGTCAACACATTAGGAGCATAGCAAGGTGCTCTAAACTGGCAGTTAATACTTTGCAGCAATCCATGCTTCCCAGGCAATTTCATACCAATCAGGGATGAAACGTAGGAGGCCACAAGCAGGCCATGGGAGATTCGCGTTTTAAATCCGCGGCTGATTGCATAGTCATCGTCCATATGAATGGTCGCCGAATCCCCTGAAAACAGCGCGAAAGCATCGATTTCTTTGTGCGCAATATTCACGGTCAGGATCTCCTGCTTGCCAATCGGCAGTTCAGCAAATGAATATTCGTTCATCTTCAAAGTAGCAGGGAACCGGCCAAGTTTTTGATACTGGACGCATTTTTTTGGTCGGGAGGACCATCCATAGGAATGCGCCCTTCTTTAAATTCTGGCGGCTTGGACAGAAAGGCATAAATATTACCCTTCAAAAGCTTGACTCCGGTATCAAACATTACCCTGCAGTCAACTGAATAAATCATACCGCGACCTATTTTTTGCCTTCCGATCGCCTTACTCTTTTCCAGAGCATCGATATAAGTTCTGTAATCGAAATTGCAGTCAGCATCCAGGTACTTGACATTAATCACATATGGCTTGTTGACTTGCAATCCACGAACAATAACAGGCGAATATATCAGCTTATTATAATAATACGGAACTGCAAATGCAGTTTCAACCAGATGCATCAGGGAAGTAATATGCCCGGAATAGTAGTCAAAGCCCATACACACGGCCTTGGCCCCCATACTCACCATTCGATCAAACGCCGAGTCGACGCCGAAAGCCACAGGGGACACGTCGTTGCATATTTCTCCAGCACAGCGACCTATAGAGGATACAGAAAATACGGGATGCAGACTGCGTATACTATCGCTACGCATTCTTATATACTCACCAAATATTCCGGTTAAGCTTTCCGTTTCTTCAAGAATGAAAGGCACACCAAAGCGGCCGACTTGTTGAGTAAAGGTCGGAACCACCAATGTTCCGCGGGGGCCAATGACGGAAAGGATAGCGCTATATACCGCCTCGACATATTGACCTCTCGTAGAAACATCCCTCAACAGACCAATCCCATATAACTGAGTGGACAAATAAACAATGTCACCATCACTCAACCCAGCAGCTCTGAGCGCCGTGGCCAGGTCCTCGCTGCTCGGGAGGTTAATGGTTGGCGATATCATGAGCCTGAAGTTTTCCTCTCCACCAGTTGAAGCAGGTTTCCCACCTGTGCCATTTTTCCTATTTCAGCTGTAGAAAAGGATATTGAAAACTCCTCCTCTATAGCCATAATCAAATTCAAATGGTTAAAGGAATCCCACCCTTCGACATCAGCAGCCGTAGTTTCGCTGGTGACTTGCAACTCCGGGTTATTAAAGACTTCCCGGAATATTCTTAATATTTTTTGATCCATAATAAATTTATGCGAATGAGCAGTTGGTCAATTACTCTTTAAAGGGTGATGAAATTATTAATGATGTCACAACTTAGCATAATCAGGCGCCCTAATTCTTAAGGGCAGCAAGATTACGCCAAACTTTCTGAAATGCCACCACTATTAAGTCGACATCCTGATCAGTCAACTCATGCAGACACATTTCAAAACCGAGAAAAGTTTTGTCGTGAAGTTCCTCAGCAACAGGGCAAATTCCCTTTTTGTAACTGACATCGCGCTTGCAGATATCCGAACTCCAGGGGAAACCGTGAGATCCATAAGCAATTTTATTCTGATACATCGGCAGCAAGTGCACATTAACGAAGCCTGAAGCCAGACCGACAATCCCCTCCGCCGTCAACGCCGCGTGAATTTTCTCGCGCGAGATGCCGAGTACGTCTACATCCAACACCAATGGGTAAACGTAATAGGCGTGTGTGCAATCATCCTTGACGACTGGTGTACGCAAGCCATGCAAGTGTTTCAAGCCATCGGTAAGACGCTGGGCGGCAATCTGGCGACCTTCAACAAATCGATCAAGTTTCTTCAGTTGTGCAATGCCAATTGCTGACTCGATTTCGCCCAACCGGAAATTGTGGCCTATCATATTTGCCAAATTACTGACACCTTTATCTGCAACAACAGCTTCAGCGTGATTGCGAATAAGTTGCAGGCGCTCACAGATATCGCTATCGTTGGTAACGAGAATGCCACCTTCTCCCGTGTGAATGTGCTTGTGATAATTGAGGCTGTATCCCCCCACGTGGGCAAGAGTTCCTGTTATTCGGCCGTTATTAAAAACACCTGGGGCTTGGGCTGAGTCGGTAATAACTTTCAAATTATGCCGCTGGGCAATATCCATCAACGCATCAATATCACATGATTGACCGAAGATATCTACAGCCATGATGGCTTTGGTGTAGGGCGTGATATTAGCTTCAACCGATTTTGGGTCAAGGTTAAAGGTCTCTGATTCAATATCTGCAAAAACAGGAATTGCATTCCAGTGAAGAATTGCCGTGGCGCTCGCACACATGGTCCATGGCGTAACAATGACTTCGTCGCCAGGCTCTATTCCAATTGCCCCGACCGCAGCCACGAGCCCGGATGTCCAAGAATTCACAGTGACTGCGTGCTTTACGCCGAAGTACTTCTCACATGCGCGTTCAAACTCTTGAACCTTGGGACCGCCGTAAAAATCAGGCTCCCAGCATCCAATGAACTGAGACAGCACGCCGGATTCCACCACTGCCTTAGCTGCATCTACTTCTTCTTGCCCAATGGAGTTGTAGCGCTTGAAGGTTTGGGTAATAGTTTTCTCTCCGCCAAATAGCGCGAGTTTTTCTGTTGTCATGATAGCTTCTGGTTAACTATTTGATGCATTGCTTCAAGAGTATTGAGCGCCTGACGACCGGTACATAAACTATGCGCCTTTCCATCCAAAGCCTTCGCCAATTGATCGGCCACATGCCACTGGTATCGGCTCATGTCGTTGTCGATCAACACAGGGACCGCCTGCAATGTTTTGTACCCTGAAAAACCGGGATCGGCATGAGGAGCCTGCCAGACAACGCACTCCCCACCCCGCTCATAGCGTAAGCGACCGGATGGACTCATCAATTCTATCGCGTAGTGGGAGAACTGCTCTTCCCATGCAGCAAGAAGAACCACGCTACCACGCTCGAACTCCACGCGAACGTCGGGCTCGGAATCGTCATCACTCCAAGCACGCCCCTTGTCCAGTACCCGGGCGCCTACAAATGCGCCAAGCCAAAACTCGAGCAAGTTAAAAAAATGTGAGCCATTGTGAAGGAAGCCTTTGGAATACCAGGCGGTTCCTTTTATTGGTGCGGAAATGGCGCCAGATTCGATACGATTTTTTACCTCAACAGCTCCAGGGTCAGCTCTTCGCATGTAGTTAACAAAAAGTTGAACACTGGCACTCTCGCACAAATCGACCATCCTCTGCGCACCAGCCAAGTCATAAGCCAAAGGCTTTTCACACAGAATCGCGTCGGGTCTTGCATGCGACAACACGACCTCAAGCACCTCGCAATGCATGGCGGTGGGCGACGCAATGACCACGACATCGGCGCCCTCAGAATGCAGGGCAGTCTCAAGCTCTCGGTACGACGGTTTCTGATAATGGTGCTCAAACAGTGTTCGCCTGGATAGGGAAGGATCAACCGCGCCAGACAACTCAAATGCGGGGTGCAGGGAGAATGCCCTGGAGTGGGTGTATATAGCCTTCACTGGGTCCAAGTCCAAGTCGTAGCCCAGTCCAATCTGACCCAGTCCAACAATGAGGCATTTCTTAGCCACGAAGCAAGCTCGCATGGTTTGCGACCAAAACCTGCAGGCGCTCGATTCCTCGCTGTGGAAGGCCACAGGCTTTGCCCCCCGGGGGGATTGAGCTGATCACTCTTCGTTTGGCGAGCAAGCCCACCACCATTGCCATGGACTCACAACCTATAACCACGTCGGCTTCTGAAATTTCTTCAAGCAACGTTTTATCCCCGCTGATTCTGATGGGATAAGCTGTAGGCTTGATAGCCCAGTTGTATTTGGCTCTATTCTCCGAAGGGTGTGGACGAATGTTGACTTCTTTTATGTCAACGCCAATCGCTTTTATGTTTTTGAGAAAAAACTGTAGCGCCTCCTCCTCTGTATATCCCCAGTAGTACTCGTTACCATATTGAATCAGGGCCTGTTCGCCCAAAGGCTCACAAACATACAACATCGATTTTTTTTGTGACGTAGATGAGACTGGTTCAATCTGCGCCAACTCGACTATCAAATCCTCAAAGAATGGATTGGACTTGAACACGACTGGCAGACTCGGAAAATGCAACTGAGCGATTTTTTTTGCATCTAAATCTCCAACCCAAATTTCATCTGGGTAGACGGAAACGCCAAGCTCAATGAATCTTTCCTCGTAGCAAACCCAATGATCTAGAAACGCTACTACCTTCTTCCCAGCGGCCTTAGCCTGTGTTATTGCCTGGCGCTCCAGGTTGGATTGCCAGCTTGTGCCGCAAAGTACCCAGTCGCTCTGCTGTATGGCGTCCGACAGCGTGGCAACACTATGGTTCCCAATTTTGCGCTGGAATATACTTTTGGCAGGCCCTTCGAGCACCAGGCAATACGGCTCCAAGCATCTGCGCAACCAGCTGCTTAACATCTCAGCGCCCCCCGCATCATGGCTGACAACCGCTATCATTCAAGCTCTTCTGTCATGTGTCGCCTTTACGATGCACCGCGTTATTAATAGCGACCCACTGCGGATTTTTCCTGAGCAATCTAACCACATCCAGGCAACTGAACAGAGGGTTGTCAGTTTCAAAATGGGCAATAATTTTTCTCAATAGCTCATAGTCTTCGACTTCATCCAGAGTCAACCCCAATTCAGGCCAGTGAATTTCGGGTGGCGCTACCAAATGTATATGGGAAAAAATTTCCGGATGATTCCTAATGTGCAGCGTCACATGCTCACGGTCAAGCTGATCCTCGGTTAACCTCGCCGAACGTTGAAGGACTGCGAGACGAAAAACTTGAACGTCCATCCCGATGGGATAACTTCGAATGTGGCAATTACTCACATAGTCGGCATCATGAGCCTTAAACATCTGAATGGTTTGCTCAACAAGTTGTGGGTCTATGACTGGACAATCCCCTGTAATTTCAACGACAACATGCGCGCCAGCAGCCTCTGCCGCGCCGATGACACGAGACATAACATCATCTTCGCTACCCCGAAAACAAGGGACCCCAGCCTGCTTCGAGAACTCCTCAATGACATCATCGGCAAAATTCACGGTCGTGGCCAAAATAATACCGTCCAACGACGGCACTGCCCGCAGTCGACGGATGAGATGTGCCAGCATAGGTCTACCGGCGGCAGGCAGAAGAACCTTGCCTGGAAGCCGGGTTGAGGTCATGCGGGCTTCAATGGTTGCTATTATTTTCATTTACACATTCTCATTACGTCTATCCCAGTACATCCCACTGCAAGGCCGTTCCACGTGCTGTATCTTTTTTCACACTTTTCCCCAATACCCGGTCTAAGTATTTCGTCGGCAACCCCAAGCCTGGTCGAATTGCACGTACGTTCTGTCGCGTAAGCGAGTCCCCAGCCTTCAGGTCTTGCACCACATACAGGGACCGACGAAACTGAAGAGATTTCATTTCTGCATCCGTTGGGCCATAGCTCACCTGCCCCATTGCCTGCCAAGCCCGCTCAGTCTCCACGATCAATTGAGCCATTTCGAAAGGCTCCATGGAAAAGCTGCTGTCTACACCGCCATCACTTCGATTAAGGGTAAAGTGTTTTTCAATTACTGTGGCACCCAAAGCAACACTCGCCACAGACACCCCAATACCCATCGTGTGGTCAGACAAGCCCACCTCGCAATCAAACAGCTCCCGCAGATGCGGAATCGTCAGGATATTGGTGTTTTCCGCGGTAGCAGGATAAGTACTGGTGCATTTCAGCAAGACCAGATCCTTGCAACCTGCAGACCGGGCAGCTCGGACGGTTTCGTCCAGTTCCGCTACTGTTGCCATTCCGGTCGAGATGATCAGTGGCTTGCCCGTTGCCGCCACCCGGCGAATCAGGGGTAGGTCCGTATTTTCAAACGACGCAATTTTGTAGCATGGCACATCAAGACTCTCAAGAAAGTCCACGGCCGTGTCATCGAACGGGGTGCTGAACGCGATGATGCCAAGCTCTCGCGCTCGTTCAAAAATCGGTTTATGCCAGTCCCATGGCGTGTAGGCCTCGCCATATAGCTTGTAAAGGGATGTGCCCGACCACAAACTGTTGGAGTCGCTGATATGAAACTCCCGCTCATCCAGATCAAGCGTCATGGTGTCAGGCGTATAGGTTTGAATCTTCAGCGCATGCGCTCCCGATGCGGCGGCGGCTTCGACGATCCTGATCGCCTGCTCCAGAGACTGGTAATGGTTGCCGGACATTTCAGCGATGATGAATGGCGGCTGATTTCGGCCCAACAGTCTGCCGGAAATATTGAAGGCATTCTGCATATCAATGTACTCTCTTTAAATAACTGCTGGACTCAAGCTTATAGCCCGCTTCTGAAAATAAATGCCGAGACCGTTCATTCGCGCCAAGTATGTGAGCGCGGATAGCAAGTACCTCAGGGCGATGGGCAGAAATCCATTGCTCAGCGCGTCTTAGAAGGTTTTTTCCCCGCCCGGGCAGCAAACAGCCTGGAACGCGATAAATTGAAACTTCAGCTTCTGTGCCTTGAATGTCAAACCGCACTACTCCCAGCGGGATACCACTCTGATGACCAAGCAACAACAGTCGATCTGGCGCATTGGTAACAGAGGCAAACCATCTCTCATGGGACTCCCAAGTAATCAACTCTGAATTACGAGACCCCGCCCTAACGCTCGGATGATTACGCCATTCGAACAGGTTTCTGGAATCATCTTGCCGTGCTGCTCTGATTTCAATATCGCTGCACTCCAGGTGTCCGGCGACACGGGACGCCCCGCTACCATCAACCGCGCTCATACAACTACCGGAGATCGCGTGCCTGAGGTAACTGTTTTCAATGAGTGCGACCATGTGACGCCTAATGTGCAACGTCAGATCACCCCCTAAGTCAGGCGAATAAATCAATCCGGCTGAAGCGGCATCCCGGATCAGCTCCTGCTGATTGCTGGCCACACAGATTGCCAACGCCGGCAATCCCAGGCAGCAGCGCTCCCACGTCGCCGAGCCTCCGGCCCCGATTGCCAAATCTGCTGAAGCCATCAGGTCAGCCATGCAGTGAGTTTGTACATGGCAGTTGTAAGCATGCGCAGCGCAAAGTGCTGTGATTTGATCGATATGCGGATGTTGCGCACCTATCACTACGTCAACATGCAGATCATCCCACCCAATTCCGGCGACAGCATTTATCGCCCGCGCAGTGTAGTTCTCGCCATCCACGCCGCCGAAGAAGATCAGAATTCTTTTGACTGGTCCATTCCGCTGTTCGACGGATTCACGAATTTCGCGAAACTGTTCACGCAGCAATGCATAACGCGGTCCCATCAATAGCTGGCAATTCGGAGGTACCTTACCTCCATATCGTTTTTCCATACCTACATAAAAGTTCTGGTCCAACAAGACATCACAGTCATGCACACGATCGGCAATGTCGTCTATCACCATGATTCTGGGGGCCGCTCCCCGAACCATTGTTTCCCAGTTTTCATCCAGGGCGTAGTGATCAACAATCACCCAATCCCACGGCCCATCGGCCAGCAGATGCATGGTCTCCAGCGCGTCCGCGTGCGGGCTCGCTCCTAGCCAACCTGCGTGTGAGAGGTCGCTGTCATCCGGTTCATTCAAAACGCTGGTCAAAAGACGTACTTCACATTTTTCTTGAACCGCCATCTCTTGCAGATATGCGGGGAGGTTTCGGCTGACGAAACAAACCTGTGCGGCACGTTTTTTCAGCTCAATGGCCAAAGTCAGGCAACGCATGAAATGCCCAGTGCCGCTTTGGCTTGACGCATCAACGCGAATAGCGATTTTCAATTACGTCACTACCCATGAAATTTCGACGGACAGGAATCCCCTGCGCCTGCATTGCTGACTTGGCGCCGGCGGGCGTAAGTTCAGTGAAATGAAATACGCTGGCGGCAGCCACGGCTGACGCTCCAGCCCTTTTTACAGCATCAATCATGTGTTGATAGCTGCCTGCGCCACCTGAAGCAATCACTGGAATTTTAACGGCCGTCACGGCTGCTTCAATGAGTGCGAGATCGTAGCCCTGGAAGGTGCCGTCACGTTCGATCGACGTGATGAGGAGTTCACCTGCGCCCCTATCCTCCATTTCCCTGGCCCACTCACGCATGTCCCGACCTGTGGGCTGCTTACCTGCATGGCTGAAGCAATGCCAACCTGTTCCTGAGGATGCTACGCGCACATCAATGCTTGCGACTACGCACTGTGCACCGTGGCGCCTTGCTATGTCGGTCACCAGCTGGGGATTGGCATAGGCGGCCGTATTAACGCTCACCTTGTCCGCACCTGCACGCAACAGTTTTTGAACATGATCAATACTTGTGATGCCACCACCTACCGTAAGCGGAACAAAGCAATCGCGCCCAAATTCTTCGATTGACTCAAAATCTGGTGCTTCGGATCCCAAGTGCGCCTGAATATCAACGAGAACGAGTTCATCCACCTCACGCTGGTTATAGACCTTGATGGCCGGAAGGACTGGACCGACCCTGCGCCAACTGTCAAATCCGGCGCCTTTTACCAACCCAAACTGTTTCCACAGCAGCGTCGGTATCACACGCACTTTCAGCATGATGCGCAATCTATGAAGTTACGCAATAGTCTGAATCCTGCACGGGAGCTCTTCTCGGGATGGAACTGGGTTCCCCATACGCGACCACGCCGGACAGCGGCGGTAATCGGAAAACCGTAATCAGTTGTTGCAAGCAAATCCAGAGGGTCATCGGGAACGAAAGCATAGCTATGCACAAAATAAAAGTCAGTTGAATCCGGAATACCATCAAACAACCCACCGGCTTCTGTGCGATGCGTTACCTCGTTCCAGCCAATATGAGGCACACGGAGATTGCAACCCAAAGCGCTCAGGCGCTCCACGCGCCCTGGAATAAGGCCCAGTCCCGCGATGCACTCTGTCGCACTGTCTTCTACGCCTTCCGTGCTGCAGGTTGCCAGAAGCTGCATGCCAAGGCACACCCCCAAGAGCGACTTCTGACCACTTGCTAGCTCATCAATTAACGCGTCAAACCAACCGCCCCTCACAAGCAATCGGGCGCAGTCGCCAAAACTGCCAACGCCTGGCAGGATGAAACTGTCCACACTTCGCATTTCTAGTGGTTGCGTGACCAGGACCGGTGCGACGCGCAAGTCCTCCAATGCCCTTATCACAGACCCTAAATTGCCTACACCATAATCAATAACACCGACCTTCATAGATTGTCATCGTTGATTTTGATCAGATTGCCTTCAGGACTTTTAATCAACCCGCCATTGGCATCGCGCTTGAATATTTTCTTATTGGTAAACCGGTCACAAACACGAATAAACTCTTCCACGGTCATGCCTAAAGGTGCCAATGTATCTGCGAGAGACTTGCCTAAATATTCAATCGGAAACTTTCCATCCAGCCGCTTGACAATTGAAAGTCCCATGTCGCGCGTTAAACGCCCCCTGCGAATGTGCAGGCAGGCATGGTCCGTAGCGCGGCCGAAACCAAATTTTATAAACTTGAAGTACTCGTGAATTGCGACTTGATGGTTATCCAGGTTTTCATAGTTGACCATCGACCCCAAGGTGGGCTGCGGCGGGGTTGAAAAACCATAAGCCTGGGCAATCAGGACGTTCGACAGGCCATCCCATGGCACATAATGTCCCAGAAACAACCCCGTCACCCCAACTCGGGAAAGCTCGTCATCCTCAGGGTAAAAATAAGGAATTAAATCTTTACGCGCAATACCTTGCATGCCGATCAAATCGGAAACCCTTAATCCCAACAAGCCGCCGAACTCCTCGAGCCACCGTCGATTCAGAATGTTATTTTCAGCTGCCGCCGCTGGACCTCCATATTCATTTTGAGAGTTCTCGCCCCATATAATCAGCGGGATATTATGTTGGACAGCGGCTCTAACCGGTATCGTGAAAATCCCCACATGTTCGGGCCAAGAAATATCACCTACTTGAAGCAATCCTATAACATTCAATTTGGCACGAACAATCGGGTTGGGCGACATTTCAATATAATCGACACCCAGATTTTTTATATTTTCAATATTTTCTCGACCGATTTCAGTTAAATCGCATGTCGTGGCAGTGACGCAGAGAGGATTCATTCCCAACTGCAACATTTGAATGACCTGGAAGGTGCTATCTTTACCTCCGCTCACCGGGATGATGCAGTCCCAGTTGGTCCCATCCTTGTTTCGATATCTATCCAGGATAGACAGAAGCTCATTCCGGCGCGATGCCCAATCTATTTCTCGCCGCCTTTCATAACTTCGGCAAGCATTACACACCCCCTCATCATCCAGGTGCAGATCTGGTTTGGTAGAAGGCATTACACATCGTTTGCAATAAATAAGCATATTGACAATTTTTCTTGACAGGGAATAGCTGAAGCCTCGCTGGCAGCACTTAGCTAGGGTTGATTTTCGTCGGATTTATAGTGTGCCTGATATACCGCTTCGGCACGCACCCAATCATCATAAGTATCAATATCCACCGCACGCCACGCAGGGATCACATAACCAATGCCGCTGCTGTGGATCCGGGGGTTCTTTAACCAAGCCTGAGCGCCCCCCCAATAAAACTGCCCTGCGTCGTAGTAGGCTGGTTCGAGCGCCTGAGTTTTTGTAGTCTCATATTGGACATTGAAGGGTTGCATGGTACCGTCACTCATGCGCTTGAGCGCTCTCTGAATCGGAGACGGGAACCCTGCAACAGGAAAGCAATAATCGGCCTTGTCTTCGCTGAGAACGGCAAGCGCCCCACGCAGGTCTTCGACTTGCATCAGGGGTACCCCCGGGTAGATGCAACACACCCGTTCAAACACCCACCCTAATGCCCTACACGCCTGAATGCCATGCGCAATAACCGGCGCCGTCGCCGCATCGTCACTAGCAAGTTCTGCAGTTCGTACAAATGGAGTTTCTGCGCCCCAACCACGTGCGATGAGTCCAATCTCCTCGTCGTCGGTGGATACGACAATATGCTCAAATAATCCAGAGGCCTTCGCCGCGCCAATGGCGTAAGCAATCATGGGCTTTCCATCAAAAAGTTTGATATTTTTGCGCGGGATTCGCTTACTACCGCCCCGGGCAGGAATGATGGCGAGATTCATGCAACAACCAGCTTTTTCACCTGCATATCTAAAGCACTCCCGATCAGAATAACCCACTCAGATACGGTGGAAGTGATGCGGCAAATTGCTTTTGCTGCCGTCCAGGTCATTGTGTCGTACCTCAAAAAATGGTTTGATGGCCGATCGGCGTGGTCAAACGCTTCACAACTTCTTCCTGTTGCGCCCCTGTCAACGCCGGGTACATCGGCAGACTGATCGCCTCAGCGTAGTAACGTTCGGCTTCAGGGAAGTCTGCCGCATTAAAACCTTCGCGTGCGTAATAAGGATGGTGATAGATTGGGATGTAGTGAAGGTTTACGCCAATACCCGCAACCCGCAGGCGCTCGAAAACTTCGCGATGGGTAACGTTCATGTAGGCGAGGTCCAGTCGTATCACATACAGATGCAGACCCGAATAGCTGTCAGAATGCTGCGCGGGCGTAGTAACCGGACAGCCCGACAACAATCGTTCGTAATTTTTTGCCAGCGCATGGCGCTTGGCGACCAACTCATCCAGGCGTTTCATCTGGCTGATCCCCAATGCCGCCTGGATATCTGTCATCCGATAATTAAAGCCCAGCTCAATCTGCTGGTAGTACCATGGACCATCCGGCACATGCGTCATCTCGGCCGGATCGCGCGTTATCCCATGGCTGCGCAAACGCACCATATGATTCGCCAGAGCCAAGTCGTTGGTGAGCGCCATCCCCCCTTCGCCGGTCGTAATAATCTTGACAGGATGAAAACTGAACACAGTGATGTCGCTGTATCGGCAGTTCCCGATAGGTTCATCCTGGTAGCGACCGCCAATGGCGTGTGAGGCGTCTTCTATGATACGAAAACCGTATTTTTTGGAGAGCGTGTGGATGACTTCCATTTCACACGGCTGACCACAAAGATGAACTGGAATAACGACTTTCGGAAGTTTCCCAATAGTCGCGGCCCGTTCAAGCTTCTCGGCCAGCCTCGCTGCGCTGAGGTTGTAAGTGACTGGATCGACGTCAACAAAATCAACGTCCGCCCCACAATAACGGGCACAGTTGGCACTTGCGACAAAAGTTATTGGGGTGGTCCAGACAACATCCCCCGCACCCACACCAAGTGCCAAGCAGGCGATGTGCAAGGCAGATGTCGCACTGTTTACGGCTATCGCCCTCTGCGCACCGCAATGGTCAGCCACAGCCTTTTCAAACATCGGCACAGCCGGCCCTTGAGTCAGGAAGTCTGAGCGCAATACCTCCGCCACGGCTTCAACGTCTGCTTGGACGATATCTTGACGGCCGTAAGGCATCATTTCTTTTCCTTCTAAGAGCTAAAAACAGGCAACAACAAGCACACGCGAATCAACCTCAATAATTTGATCGAACATGCTCGCAAATAAGTTGTTCAAGCAATTTCACAAACTGGATGTTGCCCGGATCAAAACTCATGACCTTATCTGCGTAGAGTTGTCGCACTCTCTCCCATTCAGCAGAGTCAGTCGCATATACGTAGTCCATTACTCGACGAAACTGCAACTCATCAGCTTCGATAGTCCAAAAGGGGCCATTGTCGGGCAGCAGGGCCGGCCATCCGAACTTCATCGATCCGTCGTTGAGCAAAGAGCTGCGACAAGAGAAAGCAGCGGTCTTTTTACCACGACCAATTGACTCCAAACCCAGTGTTGAATCAATAAATACAACTACGGCGGCGCTGTCCACCAATTCGTAGGAGCTATATGGGCCTGTTCGTGGCATATGTTCCCAATCATAGTCTGCTAAAAATGAGAGGAAAAAGTCTTGCTCTAGATGAGTATCAGACATACACCCGGAAATTTGCAAAAACATACCGTGGTCCCGACACCACTTTGCCAGAAATCGCAAAACACATTCTTCAGCCGCACAAAAGTTTTCCCAATAGACTGCTTTCCCATCCGCACCAATAATATGGAGACAATGCCAGTATTCACTTTGCGCACGTTATTTACTCACAAGCCAGACCATTCAACAATCAGTTGATAGCTGCCACTTCGCTTGATCCTACCGTCTCCCAACTCCACAATTTGTGTGCAGTTTTTCAAGGTAGTCAGACGATGGGCAATCATAAGTATGGTCAGATCTTCACCAAGGCCTTCGATGGCTTGCATGACAGCTTGCTCGGTTTCACTGTCCAATGCGCTGGTGGCTTCGTCGAAAACAATAACGTCGGCTCGCTTGTAGAGTGCCCGGGCGATGCCGATGCGCTGGCGCTGACCGCCAGAAAGACGGACACCATGCTCTCCAACAAAGGTCTTGTATTGCTTTGGCCAGGTCGTGATGACCTCGTCTATCTGAGCCTTCCTTGCAGCCTCCCTGACCCGCTCCGGATCGATCAGGTCGCTCGGCACGCCAAAGGCAATATTTTCTTCAATGGTACTGTCCGCCAGAAAAATGGCTTGCGGCACATGCGCAATGTGGGCTTGCCACGCACGCCGATTGATCGCGGTGACCGGCAGGCCATCAATTTCGAGACCGCCATCACTCGGCTCCAGCAAGCCCATCACAATATCCAGGAGTGTGCTTTTTCCGCTTCCCGTGGTGCCGATGAAGCCGACACGGGCACCCTTCGCAATAGTCAGATTCAAGGCCTCAAGTACCCATGGATCCTGTTCATCGTAACGAAACGATAGCTGACTCAGGCGTATGTCTTTTCGAAACGGCAGGGGTTCAACCGGATGCTCTTTGGCATGGTCGGGTAGCGGCTGATCAAGCAGCCCGAGGGTATCCTGCAACGAGGCCTGTCCGCTACGAATTCCCGCCCATGCCCCATAAGCCTGCTGCAACACAGGCAACAAGCGCTGGGCGCCAAGCGCCAGCGTTCCCAGCACCGGGATGGCTTTGGCGATTCCATCCGGTTGCTGGGCCAGGACATATGCCAACCCGGCAATCAACAGCATGCCCAAAGCTTCAACGCCATGGCGCGGGCTCTGACTGATGAAGAGACCGTTACCCTGCGCACGCCTTAACGGCTGGTCCGCAGTGCTGTAGATTTGACAGTAAGCGGACTGGCTGCCATCGAGCAACACATCACGTATGCCGCCAAGCCCCTCCTGCAGGGATTTGATCACTTGCGTGGACTCGTGAGCGACGATCTGACTGTCGATGAGAAGGCGCTTGCGGGTGAGCCCGATGATGACCGCATAGATGGTCCCGAAGCCAGCGAATGCTGCGAGGGCGATCACTGGCTCCACAGCAAGCAAGGCGCCCAGGATGGCAACCAGCATCACGCAGCAACTCATGAGACTGAGTACCAGGGTCATGATGCCAATTGCACCGTTGGTCTTGCTGGAGATCCCGTTGATGATTTCGCTGCTATTGCGCGCAACGTGCACTGCGTACGGCTGGTACAAGGTACGGCGGTAAATGCTGATGCTGAGGTCGGCCCCGGTTGCATAGGACAAACGCGTGGTGGCCCACAACAAGAGCAGCCTCATCACGCCAGCCAGTATTGCCGCCAGACCAAAGGCGACTGTCAAGGCCAGCAGCAGTAGGTCCGGCGAGGTCAGGCCGAGTTTTTGAATAAACGGCTGAATGGAAGGATTGCCAAAAACCCGATCGGGCGCAGTAAGCACGCCCAGGAAGGGCAAGATGGCCCCAATGCTCATGATCTCCGCAAAGGAGGCAAGGACCATCAACAGCAACAACAAGCCAAACTGCCCCCGGCGCCGCGGGGCGATATGACCCCAAAGTCGGCTGAGTAGGGTAAAGAGTGACTGAGGCGCCTGTGTCACGATAAAACCACCTGGCTGTTGGGCTTAGCGCCGTCCATACGTGTCTTCCATCCGCACGATGTCGTCTTCACCCAGATAGGAACCGGTCTGGACCTCAATCAGTTCCAGCGGGACCGTTCCCGGATTGGTCAACCGGTGAACTTGCCCTTGGGGAATGTAGGTGCTCTGGTTTTCAGTGAGAACCATGCGCTTGTCGCCATTGACGACTTCGGCGGTACCGCTCACGACCACCCAGTGTTCAGCGCGATGATGATGCATTTGCAAGGACAGCGATGCACCAGGCCGCACGGTAATGCGTTTGACCTGATGATTCCGACCCACATCAACGCTGTCATACCAGCCCCAAGGTCGCGCGACCAGACGGTGCTGCACAGCCTGTGACGCGTCGAGCGCCTCCAGCCTCGCAACCACCTCCTTGACAGCCTCCACATGACCCGCATGCGCCACCAGCAAGGCATCAGGCGTGTCAATGATCAACAGATCCTGGGTCCCGAGGGCCACCACGGGACGCTTGCCACCTGCATGAATATAGGTATCACGGGAATGCAGGTGATGGGCGTCCTGCTTCAGGCCTCCACTGCGGTTACCCTGCGCTTGCGGCTCGGCCAGTTCAGCCACGGCGCCCCAGCTACCCACATCGCTCCAGACGCCGTCAAACGGGAACACCACGACGTTGTCGGCACGCTCCATCACGGCGTAGTCAATGGACTGGCTGCGGCAGGCAGCGAACACCTTCGCATCGGGACGTGTAAACAAGCCATCCTGCTGCGACTGCTGCATGGCCGCCTTGCACACGCCCAGGATATCCGGCGCGTGGGC
>CAZCXZ010000020.1:0-37674 GCA_964502705.1 Uncultured Candidatus Berkiella sp.
TGGCTTCTAGTCAACGATACATGTCACCCGAACACTGTTTAACTTGTTGACCTGAGGAACGCTGAATGTCCCGAAAAATAGGTTTTTGGTCCGTTTTTCAACTGGTTACAGTGAGCCAATTTGGATCGGGTTTACTCTTACCTGCCAACTTGGCACCCTTTGGAATGCTTGGCCTCAAAGGCTGGGTGCTCTCGAGCATGGGAGCCATGCTCCTCGCGATGGTCTTTGCTTTACTCTGTATTCGTTTTCCAAAAACGGGCGGACCCCATGCCTATGTGCAAGAGGCATTTGGTCCTAGTGCCGCTTTCTTTACGGGCTGGACCTATTGGATTATTTCATGGGTAAGTACCACTGCGATTATCACTTCTACTGTTGCCTATATGACCCCGCTCATTGGGGAACAGTCAATGGCTGTTGAAATGGGCCTTGAATTTTTTATTATCATTGCTGTAACGGCTCTGAACCTCCGTGGAGTTTATAGTGCAGGCAGGTCAAACCTACTGATTATTGCTTTAAAGATGTTACCACTGCTCTTAGTCCCTGTGGTTGCGCTATTTTTCTTTGATAAAGCCAATATCACTACCACAGAATTGCCGCTTGAAGATCTGGCTGGCAGCCCTTTAAACCATGTCATGCTATTGACCCTTTGGGGATTTATTGGATTTGAGTCGGCTACTGCGGCAGCAGGGGATGTTAAAGACCCTGCCAAAGTGTTTCCAAAGGCCTTGGTTCTTGGGACCCTATTCGTAGCAGTTGTTTACTTTATTAGTAGCTTAGGAATTATGGGTGTGATTCCGTCCCACATTTTAATGAATTCTGAAGCACCTTATACGGATGCCGCCAAGGTTATTTTTGGGGGACATTGGCACCTGTTAATTTCTTTTATTGCTTGTGTGGTATGTGTCGCGGCGGTTAACGCATGGACTTTGGCTAGTGGTCAGATCGCTTTCGGGCTTACTAAAGATCGATTGATGCCCAGATTTTTCTCTAAAACCAATAAACACGGCGCCCCCGTGTTTGCCTTGGTATTTAGCTGTATTGGCACGTTGCCTTTGATCTACTTTACCCACAACGATAACCTTGCTCAGAAAGTCAACACAATAATTGATTTGTCGGTTACCTCATTCCTATTTATTTATGTTATTTGCTGTTTAGCATTT
Organism: Uncultured Candidatus Berkiella sp.; assembly: GCA_964502705.1. Classification (GTDB taxonomy): domain Bacteria; phylum Pseudomonadota; class Gammaproteobacteria; order Berkiellales; family Berkiellaceae; genus Berkiella. The sequence continues at coordinate 1,161 of CAZCXZ010000020.1, forward strand.
TTAAAAATCATCTGGCAGCAAAAGCGTCAATTTTTCAATTGGCAGTGGTGTTGTGGGCTTTTATCCCTCGGTTTTTGTGTATGGGTTATGTGCTCGACGCCGTTAACTACCCTGATCATTTGCAGTGTTTTTGTATTAAGCGGGTTGCCAATCTACCTTTTTAGACGCAAAAAATTTCGTCTTGCACAAGCCGAGAATTTGTTCCCAAGTGCCCCCCAAACCTTGGCAAGCGATGCTCCGTAAACCCTGTACCTGCATATAGATTTGGACTTTATTTTATTTTTCTTATAAGATGCAAAAAGTTTTGACTTGTTTAAACTTTAAAAAAGGAAATGATGAGAATGGCTACTGCTAAAAAGAAAGTTAAAGTTGCAAAGGCTGCGAAGAAGCCAGCGGTTAAGAAAGTAAAAGCTGCTCCTAAGGCTAAAGCTGCTACCAAAAAAGCAACCGTTGCTAAAAAAGCCAAAACTAAAGTTGCTAAGCCAAAAGTAGCTAAAGCAAAGAAAGCGCCTAAAGCTAAAGTAGCTAAAGTAGCTAAAGTAGCTAAAGCGAAGAAAGCACCTAAAGCTAAAGTAGCTAAAGCAAAGAAAGCACCTAAAGCTAAAGTAGCTAAAGTAGCTAAAGTAGCTAAAGCGAAGAAGGCACCTAAAGCTAAAGTAGCTAAAGCGAAGAAAGCACCTGCTAAAAAAACAGGCATGGCTAAGAAAAGAGGCCGTCCTAGCAAGAAAGCAGCTGCTCCAGTTGCAATGATCTAAGACAACTTCTACGACACCTGCAAGCATATCTTGCTTGCAGGTGAACCTCCCCAACAAGTCAAAACATGTCATATAACTTACAACTAAAAAACCATTGCTACATTATTACAGGTGGCCCGGGATCCGGTAAAAGCACGCTGCTTGAGGCTTTAGCGAAACGTGGTTTTAAAACGGTCGCTGAAGTAGGGCGCAATATCATTCTAGAAGAGCTCGCTTCAGGCGGTAATGCATTACATTCGGGTGATCGAGTCGCTTTTCGTGAAAAAATGTTTTCCTATTCGATTAGAGACTATCTCGCACAAGCCATGGGCGGGCATAGTGTTTTTTTTGATAGGGGCATTCCTGATTTAATTGGATATTCCTACTTAATTGGGGAGCCAATTCCTCAAAGCCTTTTAGAAGCAACTCATATGCTTCGATACAACCCAATCGTTTTCATTGCACCACCCTGGGAAGCGATCTACCAGCAAGATAGTGAACGCAAACAAGATTTCGCAGAAGCTCAAAAAACGTACCAGGCCCTCGAAAGAGGGTATCTTGAGAATCATTATCAACTCCAAGTGCTACCCAAAGTCTCTGTAGAAGAAAGAGTCGTTTTTATTCTCAACGCCATCACTAATCCTATTTCTTAATTGCAACTTCGTGCCATTTAGACAATAATTGTGGGCTAAAAAAATGAAACTTAACTAACATAGATATTCTGGCAAATAAGAGACGTTAATATGGCAAATTCCGGCCCCATAGATTCAATACCAAAGATCATTTTCATTTGCGATCTGGATTACACCCATTTCAATACTGGAAAGGACGGGGTTATCTGGATAGGCTCTGAAAATGATTGGCTTGCCTTTTATGATATGTGCCGGCAGGTGGCTGCTCATCGTGGCGTGGAACTGTTGTTTGCCGTTGTGACCAATAAACCCTCATTCGATGATATCGCAGAAACCGCTGCAATCTCGTTTAAACATTTATTATCGATTAATAACCCTGCTATGTATGTTGATGGCCATAGAGAGCGTTGGTGCTTGGTAAGACACGATAGAGAATTGAGATATGAGTGCTTATCTTATCAAAAAAGCGTGCCCTGTCATTTGACAGATGTAGCGTCTCATTTTGTTGTTGTGCCTAACAAAAATAAAGCGCCCTATATCCAAGAAATTGCCGCATTTCATCAGATCCCACCCGAAAATTGCTTGGTATTAGATGATACGCCAGATGTGTTGTTGAACGTCGAAAAAAACGGCATGCAGACAGTGGGATTTGAAAAATTTTGTCCACAGCTTGTCGATACCAAACTTTTAGATGATCCATCTTATGTTACGCCATATCTACAAGCAAAACGTAGAGAGATTTTTGAAAAATTACATAAAATTCTGAAAAATTGTGCAGTTAAATCAGAAAACACAGTAGCAGCGCGATCTTATGATCATGCTTATGTCAGCAGTGAATTTCTGCAAGTTCTCAATGAATTTGATCCACCAGATTGTCTACACAGTTGGGGATCTTTTCGGTTATTACATGGCAATCCATCATTTATGCCGCCTGAGCCAACTGATCAAAAAGCGCCAAGTTTGAGTTTATTTAAACGATCGCTATAACGTATTGCTCTTGGCTGCATTATGACTTGAGGGGGAGCTGTCTGAAGCAACCGCAGGTAAGACCGGCGCTATGTGTACAGGTGCCTTTTGCGCGGTAAACTGTGGGGTATAGGAAGCTTGATACACGGCAGCTAAATGCTGTTGCTCTGCCAGATATGCACCCTCAAATTGCATAAACTGTTCAAATAATCCAACCGATGGGTTTTCAGGCTGGGGTTTTGATAACACAATCGCCAATATTCTGTGTCGAAAAGTACTTTTATCAGGAGCGCTAAAATCGCCTTTGTATTGTTCAAAAAACAGATCAATACAGTGATTGAGTTGCTCCGATAAATCGCTATTGGGCAAAGCATTGAGCAGCAAAGGTTGCAGCATAAACAAAGCAATTACGTGATAATAACTGCATTCCGGAATTGCTTTGAAGTTATGAAGATTTTGCGCCCAGAATGCATTTAAGGCTGCAGTTCGAGGGCATAAAGGTGTAGACTGAATAATCCCAGGGAAAATAAAGCGGATGAGATTGGCATCTGTCATATTCTGAAGGTGCAAAGTACTGCAGCGGCTGACAAACAGGTATTCAATATTTTTAAAATAAATGCCGCTTGGTAGGTTGCGAATAAAGTCCCCGCATTGGTAAATGATCTGGAGATCATGATTAGCAATGCCTTTATGCAGTTGCACAGAAAAACGCAGTAATCGCATCATCAGAGAAGGATCTTTTAAAAACCGAGGTTTCAAATCGCCCATTAAGCGCAAAAAGGGTGATTGAAGATCTTTTGCATGTTCTAATAGATCGAATGTACGCCCATCAAGATCGCTAATAAAGGTATTAATCGTTAAATCACGCTCTTGTAAGGCATCTTTTAAATTACCCCATGGTTTACACCACAAATCCATATTACCGAATTTAAATTGACAGGGTTCGAAAGGATTTTGTTTTGCGAAACGTTTAAATTTAGCTGGCAATTGATCGGGTGTTGCATTAATGATAATGTCAAAATCATCTTGTCCCGTTGGCTTAATACCTAATAGGCGATCTCTTACATAGCCACCCACAATATAAGCTTCAATACCGGCATCCGCTAAGTCTTGCAGGATATAACGGATTTCAGCAGGAATTTCGATATTTGAAATTGGCTGATAGCCTTCCGTTGCGGGTCGATGAGCGGCTTTTACTTCATCCATAGCTGCCTGATGCGATGAACTCATTGCCTGTTGCTGGCTGACTTGTTGTTCATGAAGCGTTGTTAATCGTTTTTCATAACTAAGTTGCAACGCGGCTAGCTCTTCTGCAAAACGTTGTGATAGCGCTGTATTTTCTGCGCTTTGCTTAATAAGGACTGCCTGAAGAGCCTGTTCATGTTTTTCTGTTAGATTAGCTATTGCTGTTTGATGAGTTTTAGTTTGCTGTTGCTGTTCTGTAAGATGGCTTTTCTTTAATAATTCAATTTCAACTGTTTGCTGAGATTGAAGTGCTTCGATCTCATTTTTTTCTCTATTTTTTAGTGTTTGAATATCTTTAGTTTGCTTTGTGCGAAGCGCTTGGAGCTGCTCTTGATGGGTTTGCGATAAATGCTCTTTTTTTGTGGTAATTCTTTTGGTTCGCTTGACGATATATTTTTGCTTTGCTTCTTCAAGCTTTGTTTGTTCAGCCGTCAATTGCTGTTGCAAGCGTTGACGTAGCTCTGTCAATTCTTGTTGTTGCTGCAGGCTAAATTCCTGGCTAAGTTTTTGTTTGGTTTGTTCGTGCTGTTGCTGGCTTGCGCTCAATTTTGCTTGGTGAGCAGTCATAATGGCTTCACGTTCTTTTTCAAGTTCTTTAGGTGATCTGACATCGTTAGTTGCTTCTTGTATTTTAGGCGTCTCTTCAAGCGTCAGATGGGCTAATTGCTCAGTAATAACAACGCTTGGATCAGAAGATGATGAAGCTGGCGCTACTGCTTGAACAACAGGCGTAGCCAGCGGCTGACTCAGCGCTGTTTTGGATAATTTTAGTATTCTATCAGTCAGTTTCTTTACAGCACCCATGATAGTATGACCAATATAGCTCGTATGTAATGAAGTTTCTTTTGTTTTTAAATAAGTGTAAAGCATCAAAGATGCTCTAAATAGTAGTTGATGATCATCTGGCGTTTTTACTGTCGCATCAAGCGCTTGATATGAAGCTGCTAAGTGCAATAATTGTTTGATCCATTCTTGTGCCAGTTCAGGAAATTGACGTTCACTCGACACAGTCAAATCGGTTACTAGCTTTTTGGCAACTGTTCGAAATTCATCTAATGTATATGGCGTTTTGAGTGCTGGGATTTGATTTGTTTGTAAATAATGGTTTAACGCTAAGAACGTTGTGCACCAGGGATTTTTTTGGATAGTGGCAACCATTTCTGATGAAGAAACCTGCTTTTCTAAAGCGTCCGTTAGCCTTTGCTGCCCTAAAGTAGGCGCTAACTTATCAATTATCGGCATCATTACTTCACAAAAAATCTTATTACGCTGCTTTATGACTTCAGCTTGTTCCAATTGCATAAATGCCGAATGAAAACAGGTAGCATTTTGTAGAGTAGATAATAATTCATCTATAATGGTTGGCACAGGTTGATCCAAAGTATTTACTTCGGCTGAGTCTATTTTATGTAATGCTTGCAGATCTTTTTGATACAATCCAATTAATGCTTCAAGCCATTGAAATTTTTCGTTGAGAATTTGATAAACGGTATAGTAGTCTTGTTCGCCTAACGTTGAAGATAACAATCTCAATAGAAGATAAGACGTTGCACTATTAAAATCAGAAAACACTTTGCCGAGAATAACACTTTGACTTTCTGCGGGTTGGTAGCGCGGCAAGTAATGTGTCAGCAAAGTATGCCAAACATTGATTTTTTCGCAGCCAATCAGTAGCAACTGAACGCATTCTTTATTTTTTTGTTTAATTTTACTTATCAGTGTTTGGTAATTTTGTTGAGAAACATCATCGGCTTTTTCTTTAAGCGCTTCTGCTTGCTTATTGAGGTCTTCTAGAACATGTGCCATATGATCATAGGGAATAGCATTCAGTTCATCCAAGCTATTAAGGCTTCGAATAAATTGTTCAAATACGCCATCAATCTGCGTATGAGACTTCTCAAAAAAGGCATTAACGGCGCTATGCCTTACTTCGGGATCATGTACCTTAGCTGTATTAGCAAATTCTTGGGCAAGCGTTGCCATTTTGCCTGCTTGCCCAAGTAGCGTTATCAACGTGGGATCCATGATTCCGTTACCCAGGGCAGGGTTTTGTATGAGGTCTGATAAATTCAGAACCGCCATTCCTCGTTGTGCTAGTCTTTTCTTATTCCTGAAACTTGAACTAGGTCCGCGACTTGACATACATTACTCTAAAAGCGAGATAGATAACTACCTTTTGAAAAAGAAGATGATGTTATCACTTTTTCAGTGGAGTGCATAGCTTTAGCCAGTTGCTGACCACGAAAGCCCGGCACAATTGCTGGCTTATAGCCACTACATCGCACAAAATAGGCACTCTCATACCTCACATATTCAGCATATAATCCATCGTGCTGCGCGTTACCTAAAACCGCTTCCTGTATCTCAAGGGTGATTACTTGTTGGCTTGCTTGCGAGACGCCGCGCATCTTTTCCCAAAAACATTGTAGCGTATCATTGCAGCTGGTTTTTAAGGGCTTATCTCGAGAAGGGTTATAAATAAGCGACACGAGAACAAATAATCCGAGGGTTCGCGGAAAAGTCTTTGCAACCGCTAAATTTTCATACAAGAATAGCTGCAAAGCTGGGAATTGATCGAGCGAGCCGTGCCATAAGTTCAGACCAGGAAAAACAGCAGCTAAAAGCGCTGAATAGTATAATCCATTAAAATGTTTGAAAGCTTTATGCGTATTGAAAAGTGCCTGCACTTTATTTTGATAGACAGCAAAAGGGATAGCCGCAATTAGGTCTTTATAGCGATGCAGTAATTCAAAATCAGAAGGCGCGATCCCAGTATCATATTCAACAGCACTATAGAGTAAATCTAATATAACAGCAGGGTCCTGCTGAATACGGGTTTCAAGATTAGGAATGCCTGACTGAACAATAGGTGCAACACTTGCTACAACGTTTGGTGGAGCAATAAGTGCAACCGTTGGCTGAAGCATCTCGACAGGTGACTGCTTGGTAAAGGCTTTTTGTGCTGCTACTTGCTCTTTTTTGTTCGTCGCTTTGAATTGTTCAAGTTCATCCGATTGCTCTTTACTAAGTTTTTCTAGTTGCTTCTTCTGACTAAGTCGCATTAAGGTTAATGCTTTCTCATGTTCAAACAAGGCAGCATCCATGTTTTTCAGATGCTTTTCTTTCATTTTTTTTAGGTTGTTGCGAAGTTCTAGAGCAGCTCTCGTACTTTCTTCATCAAAATCACGCTTCAATTTGGCTTTTTTAGCTTCAAGTTCCCGCAACAGATGTTGTGCTTGCTTTTGTTCTTTTTTGACATTTTTTTGCTGAAGCTTAACAAGTTCAGCTTCTTGTTTTGCCTGCTGCTCATTTAGCGCATTATTATCTGTTTGCTCTGGTGGTTCTTCGTTACTTTTTTCTGCTGTAGGTTGATTAAGATCCAGCGCCGCTAGCGAGGCGGTAGCAGAGGCAAGATCATCAGGTATATTAGCATTATTTTTTGATTTGATGAGTTCATTAAGGGCTTCAATGAAGGTATCAAAGGTAAATTGAATAGTATGATAGGCAACATTGCAATCACTTTGAATAGTCTCTTGTGTTTCTCTGGGGGCTCCATCTTTAAAAACCAATTTAAAAGGAGATGAGAAGTAAATGTTTAATTGCTTCGCTAAATTGAGTAGAGAATGTAAATCTTCTAATGAAGTTTCTTCTGTGTTATCTGCTAATGTTTCATAGGAAACCAAAAAATCCCTTACCCAAGTTGCAATTTTAGCACTTTGCTTATTTAAAGGCATCGCTGCGATTGCCTTTTGTAATTCAGATGTCTTTACTGTAATAGCTCTGATAGTCTTTCTGTCAGAATGCTGTTTGAAGTGGTCGGCATGCAAATAGTAGTCAATCACCACAGTGAGCACAGTGTGCCAAGGTTGCTTTTGTGTTGTTATTAGAATCTGCTTTGATTGACTTAAATAATCAAGAAAGCTATTAATCTCTTTAATCAGCGATGGATTCTGCTTAATGTGTTTTAATGTTTCTTGAAAAAAGCATATTGCTTGGTTGTGAAATTTAATCGCTTTTTCTTTATTGTCATATTTAGAACGAAATATCACGCCATTTTCAAAGAATCTCAGTAAAAATTTAATATTTTCAGTGACTTTATGAGAATCCTGGGGGGATTTATAAAACGCAATCATACCCTCTTGCCAATCGATAAATTCATCATCAAGCCAGGTCAATTTTTCCGATATCATACAAATTGGCAAAAGCAGGAAATCTTTACGTACTAAATTTCCACCTAAGTAGTTAAAAATGCTATTTAAGCTATAGGCAAGATCACCAATAAAGTACTGTCGTAATTTCTGAATACCAGGTGGAGTAATGCGGCCGTTTACAAATTTAAGTAATTCGTAGACAGTGTTTACCCTATGTAGATCAATTTTGATTACTTCAACGGCATCATGAATAGAGGGGGTTTTTATTTTATTTGGCGTTCTTTCTTCAAGGATTTTTAAAACGTGCTCGACAAATACTTCGGGCTGTCCTGATAATGTTTGAAGATGTGTTTTAAAGAATGCTGTTACTTTTTGTTCACGAATTGAACTTTCTGGATTGTTACAACAAACTAGAAACAATTCAGAGACATCTCTTATTGGATTGGTATTTTCTGCAGGTGTCATTGCGCTGCTACTTGCAGCCGTTATGGCTGGAACAGCTTGATGAGTAGCTTTGCAAACTTGATAGTTTTTTGAAACAATCTCTTTGATTTTTAAAAAGAGTTCTGCAACACAAAGTCCCATCCCATTAGGCAGCATAGCTTTGTTTTTCGTTTGTGCTAATACCGCTTTAAGCGTTAGTCGGTAGATTTTCTCATGAGTAGATAAACTGAGGCTAGCAGGTTGATAGGCTGCATAGTCAGCTAGCAGTTTAAGCCCCTCACTGGATATACCATACACGTTAAAGAGTGTATTCGTTGCAGATGTGTCATCGCATGCTTGACTACGTTGTGAAAATGCTTCTAGTTCTGCGGGCGAGGCTGGTTGCTGGTTAGTAGGGTTTTGGAGTGCACAATAGATTTCCACGACGGAATCAAGAATGCAGGTTGATTTATCAAACTGCATGAACAGTAATGAGGAGTACTCTTGCAATCTATGCCTAATGTTACCTAAAAATTGCAGCTCAATCTCATTTTTGGAATTTTTGAAAATCTGTTCAATCTTATTGAATTGAGTCTTGAAACGGCCTATTAAGCTTTCAAATTTGCTTTTTGCATCAAGTGCTTTATCTTCTTGGATGGTTGATAATGAATAGTTCATGGTGCTACCGTAGCAACCTAACACGACGAAAATCTCCAAAGTGAATTTTCGTATCTCTGCACGATTTTTTATTTTGGTGTTTAATGCTTCGGTTAATTGATGTAATTTGTTATCTTGATATGGCTCAAGAATACCTTCTAATTGTGCCATTTTTTTTGCTAATAATTGATACACGTTGTAATAGCTTTTATTGTATATCCTTCTATTATAAAAGTTTTCATTTAAAATCACTGTGGGAAGTGCAAGATGTTCGAATAATTTTTGAGTAACACGTTTCCTAAAGTTAGCGGCTTGTTCAGGGGTGGCATCACTAATGATGGGTAAACATCGCGTTAAAATTTGCTCATAGCAATTGCTTCTTAGATAAACTAGATAATACAGATGTTCGCTTTCTATTTGATGCTTTTGTAATAGATTTCTAGTAAGTACTAGAGCATCTTGATCTCTTTTTTGTTTTGAATTACTTAAAGCTATTTCCTGGTTTAAAAGTGAGGCACGTTTGGCAACGACTGGTGTCAAATCGATTGGTCTGTCTTGTAAGAATAGATGATTTACTTTTGCGAGAATATATTCAGCTTGTTGTAACGTTAAATGGGTTACACCATTTAGCGTATCGTTACTTAAATTCTCACTGGTGCATGTCGCGATGAATCGGTCGATAAAATGCTGATCGATAACGGGGCCACTGGTTGACATCATTTCCTCTAAGTCAATATTAGCGTTAGAAAGGCTTAATACTTAACTTAATGAGGGGTTGTCAAATGAATTGTATAAACTTGAAGTGATCAATTTTCTAATTATACTTTTTAGTTTAAAAAGAATAATAGGTAGTTATTGAAATGACAGTAGATAATAACCGTCATGATAATGTTGTTATCATGACGGTTAGGATTTAGTGGGCGCCTTTATGCGTTTTTTTGGCAAGCGTTGCTTTTAATCGATCTTCTAGTTCGCGATATTGTGACAACAGATCTTGGTGATTTTGTTCTGCTATTTTAAGGAGCTGGCTGGTTTTATCTTGAAGGCTTTCAATTTCACTTACCCATTCTTTGCTTTTGCTTTCACCAATTTGTTGCCAAGCCTGCATATGTGAAGACATATTTTTTTGAATTTCACTTAAAGTTTGCTGCACAAATTCTTGTGGATTCATCTTAAGTGGTTCTTTTACTTTGTCCCAGTAGCTTTGATTTAACTCACGAGCTTGTTGAACATAACTTGCCATGGCTATTTCAGCTTGATCAAATGCATTTTTTGCTTTTTCGCTATAACTACTACGATTTTCTTCAGCGAGTGCAAACAGTTGTTGATGTTGTTCTTCGCATAAGGCCATCATGGATTTAAAATAGCCTGATAAAATCGTATTGATTTCATGTATAAGTTGCGTAATTTCAGAACTGGAATCAGCTAATTGCAGTTTCTTGAGTAATTCATCGAAATCGTGCACGTAAGATGCAAAGGGTGCCTGATGCGCCTGATGTGTGTGATTAGTGGATTTAGCCATAAAACCTCCCTTTGCCCGGTTCTAAACGTTAGAGCGGTGCATGTAATAACAGTGGTGTCTAAAGCGATGTATTAATATATAAGTTTAGAAACCGAAGCTAGATTACGCCAGTTATTTCATAAGCTGTAACCATCATTTTTCCGAGATAGTGAGCGGAAATGGGGAAAATCATCCCTCCGGCAACTGCACCCATCGACAAGCCAATAAATGGATAGCTGGATAATTTTACGACCCCGGTTATCGCACCTAGAATGACACCCATACTAGCGAGAAAACAGACATCTTCTTTGTTAAGCACTTTGCCGGGGTGGTCAACTTCTAACTCCGGAAAGCCGCCACTGACCAATTGACAATCGAATGCAGAAAGCTCGAACATAACAATCCTTCTAATATGTTGGGCATCTAGATTTTGGTTGAGAACAACGTAGACAAAAATACAATGCGCATTTTGACAGCACTTGTCAATTGGCAGTATGCGTGACGCGATTATATGCTGTTACAAATAGGAGAAATCGCATGCAAACCCGAGCTGTGTATATATCAGGCGCTAAACGAACACCCTTTGTAAAGTCGATGATCCATTACCGAGATATTTCAACGCAAACATTAATGACCGATGCGTTGCAATCTTTAGTAACTCACATGAAATTAGATGGTCAAATCATAGGTGATGTTGGTCTGGGCGCTATTATGAATAGTTCCAAAAATTGGAATCTCGCTAGAGAATGCGTATTGGGTACCACCTTATCGCCGTTAACACCCGCTTACACGTTGCAACGTGCTTGTGGCACAAGTCTTGAAACGACTTTGCAACTAGCATTGAAAATCGCTAATTATCAAATTGATAATGGGATTGCCGCGGGCGTTGATACCAACAGTGATTTACCCGTTATGGTGAGTCGAACGCTGACGAAGAAGCTGCTGGATTTACATTATGCAAAAGGGCTTTCAGAAAAGATGAAAGCGCTTGCCAGCATGCGCACCAGTGATTTTAAACCGGTGTTCCCAGCTGTGGTTGAACCACGCACCCATTTATCGATGGGTGAGCATTGTGAAAAAATGGTGAAAGAATGGCAGATTTCACGCATCAGTCAAGATGAGCTTTCTTTGCGCAGCCATCAAAATGGGATTGCCGCTTTGAACGAAGGCTTTTTTAATGATTTAATGTTTGAATACCATGGCTTAAAGCAAGATACGCTATTGCGAGCTGACACCACACTTGAAAAATTAGCAAAATTAAAACCTGCATTTGATTTTACGGGACTTGGCACCTTAACAGCTGGCAATAGCAGTCCGTTAACCGACGGTGCAGCGGCTGTATTCCTAACCTCTGAAGAAAGCGCGATCCAACATGGATACCCAATGTGGGCACGTTTTGTTGATGCGCAAGTGGCAGCGGTGGATTTTGTCGGTGGAGATGGTTTGCTGATGGCGCCAACGATGGCAGTGCATGCGTTATTAAAGCGTAATCAGTTAACCTTACAAGATTTTGACTTCTATGAAATTCATGAAGCTTTTGCAGGTCAAGTGCTGTGCACACTAAAAGCGTGGGAATCAGATGAGTACTGTAGACGTGTCTTAAAAGCACAAAGCGCATTAGGGCCGATTGACACCACTAAAATGAATACCAAAGGGAGCAGTATTGCGCTTGGTCATCCTTTTGCTGCAACAGGTGCTAGAATCGTTGGTACATTAGCAAAACTACTGAAACAATCAGGGAAAGGGCGTGGTTTAATATCAATATGCACAGCCGGTGGTATGGGTGTGGCAGCTATTTTAGAAGCTGTTTAAAGAAAGGGTATAGTTTGTTATTATGCCTTTTTTGTTTTAAGTGAAAATCCTTCATGTTTGAAGACAGCCCAGTAACACGTGCAGCTGCAACTAAAATACAGCGAATAATTCGTAGCTACCTATTGCGTAAAAATATAAGCGTTAAAGTCACACGCGTTGGCGAAGGTATAACCAGTTTCTTTCTATCAATGAGAAAACCCAGTTTATTATTTGGAGAAGCTGCGAAAGCGCTCGATAAAGATAAACTGCATGAAGTCATGGTGACCCATATCGACCCTAAAAAGGTCAGTGTTGTACTAAGCACTAACCAAGGCACACATGATGGATTGACAAGACACTTAAAAGACTATGAAGCAGAATATGGCGCTGTTCTGAATGGCGGATTTTATGCTATCAATGGTTTTTACGAATTGGGTACGGATATGCCAATAGGACTGCATCGTTTCGCCTACAATGCATCTATGGGATGTCGACTCGATGTTATTCGAAAAAACGTTGATACGACTGGAGCGTATTTTAAGCATTCTAATGATGCTGTCACACAACCCTTTGAAGATTATGAAAATATTGCTGATGTCGCAAGCCAATTGCATCTTAAAACACAAACACCAGATAGTGTAAAAGATCTCTATGGTGTGTTGCGTATTTCGCTTAATGGTGAAGTGGATGTGCAAAGAATAGCCGATTTTAATGATGATAACGCATTCAAAACCTACCTCAATGATGCAGAATACTTGTTGAGCTCAGGTCCCATGTTGGTCTCCAACAGTGAAGTTTTGATCACGTCTAAACAGTTAGAGCTAGAATCACGTTTTCAGTTTAAGCAGGTCTTCCAACATTTTGGATCGCATCCCGGCAGTGTGCCACCGGGAACTTTCTATCATGCTGATCAGCCTAACCCTCGATCAGCCATTGGCATCACTGATGCGGGTAAGCTATTGATGGTTACGGTTAAAGGTGAGGAAGAGCCCTCTAAACGTGACGGCATGAAGCTCGATGAGTTTGCTTTATTGATGCAATTATTAGGTGCTAAAACGGCGCTCAATCTTGATGGCGGTTATTCTGCTTGCCAGGGGGTTTTTAACTCATCGATGTTTCAACCCACATTTGTTAAGAAATTAGGCAGAGAAAAGCTCTTACCGTGTGCCATCGTGGCTAAGCAGAAAACATCGCTAACAAAGAGCTACGTAGTTGAAAGAAAACCAGCGCTGAATGAAAGATCGCTTAAAAAAATAAGTAAACGTTTCCCTATCTTCTGATTAATGCTTGCGCAAATCTTTAGGTTTTTGTAATTGCTTATCTTGGATGGTTTGATCAGCACCTGCTTTCTCTAAATAGTAAGCTCGCCCTAGTTTGCCCTTGTCATAGGCAAAATGAAGGGCGGTACGACCTGATGCCACACCGACTTGATCGATTACCTCGGGGTGAGCTTGCAATAAAAACTGCATGTCACGGCAGGGGCCACCACCAGCAGCAAGTAGACGTAATGTCTGTTCGACGGTTTTAGAACCATTTTTGGCCAATACCTTTGGAACAGTGAGATCAGAAAAGGGGGTGGTAGTTGTTTTTTGCCTTAAAGCTGCTCTTTTGATGTGACTGAATGATTTCTCGTGTGTTGCATTACCCAATGAGACAAATTTCTCACCCAAGCCATAATTGCGTTTCAAATCTTTGATCATGTCATCCAATTTATCGGCTTGTGTCGGGAACATTTTTAAGAGATTTGCTCTCATGTCGGTAAAGGACTGTGCCATCATTACCACTTTTTTACCCAGCGCAGTTATGTCACGCCAAGTCACTTTCGCTAATGGAGATTCGGCATTCGAATCATGTCCTCGTAAAAAGGTGGGTTGAGGGATCTCTTTGCGCGATAATAATCGATCAAACGAACATTTTGCGAGTTCAGAGCTTAAGGCAAGGGATAGCGTATAACAGCTATGATAATCTTTTAATAAGCTTGTTTGCACCGCTATCGTGCGCAAATTTGGGAGCCCTTGGCTGACAAGACCGTTTTGTAATTGTGTTAAAAAGTCTGCTTGAAACCCTAAACAAGCAGTTTCAACGCAAATGATATCTACTGTATCAGTTTGTTTATTGAAATCGACATCGACTACCATGGCATGACCAATACCAAGAATATCCACAATAAATTGTGTTCTGGGTAACTGTTCATTCTGAATTAACTTAATACGTTCAATGAGCGTATTGAGAACGGTTTGATCGACGGCATGTTGATGATACGCATCACGATTAAAAATGAGTTCAGCATAGTAGTTACTGTTTTTAAGTTTCGCTAAAGCATTTTTTCGGTCAATATGGAATTGTAATTCTTTGTAGCCTAACGCATCAGGAATATACAGCGTTTCTAAAATATAAATGTGTTTCAGCAGAGAACGTTTGAGCCCGATCAACTGTTCTTCTAATGCTTTGTTCGCGTACTCAATAGGGTAGGTATCGATTCTTTTAAAGGCACTTCTGCTAAGAAGAATCTTTTTTTGAAGGGATATTGTGTTATCTTCGGTTGTTTCTGATAGACAATGATTAACGACGTCTTCGTGCACAAAGAAAGCTTGTAATAAGCAAAGTTCTGCAAGACATTTTCGTTGCATCGGATCACTGGTAATTTGCGCCATTAAGGATTTATCGAGAATGACTCGCCCTAAAATGGCGGTTATTTGGCTGCTTATTTGGAAGGTTAATTCTTTAGGTGATAACTCGCCATGGCCTGCTGCTAAAGCATTCGGGTCTTTCAAGTACTGCCCGAGACGGATATTAAAATATTTTAATGCTTCGCCGAGCGTAGTCTGATTGTTTAAAGGGAGCATGCCCCATTTAAGATAGGCAAAGCCAATCACTTGTTTAAAATGCGTTTGCAGTTCCGGCGTAAAATCAAACGCTATTAATTCGGGTTTTCCTTCGATGAGTGGGTCATCCGCCAAGCGCAGTTGTCCAAAGGCAGCAGATAGTGATGATGACGACGTTGATCCCAGCATAGTTACACCTAAGTTAGCAAACATATATCATAAAGCAGGGTCACTATAACGCAAAATGAGGCTGTGTTCCAGAAAGGGAACTAGGTGAGCGGAAACAACTTATCGGGGTTTAAAATACCTTTAGGGTCAAACTGCGCTTTCACTTTTTTCATGAGTGCAATGCTGGTGGGAGAGAGTTCTTTACTGATGTAGTCACGCTTTTCAATACCCACGCCATGTTCGCCTGATAAGCTGCCTTTTAATGTAACCACCTTATCGAATAATAAATTTAAGGCTTGTTGTGCATGAGGGCCTTGTACGGGGTCATGCGGATCAACCAATAAATTAACATGCAAATTACCATTCCCAGCATGACCAAAATTCACAATGGTCATCGAATACTGTTTGGCGAGTTCTTGCGTGTAAGCTAAGAGTGCAGGGATAGCAGAAATGGGTACCACCACATCTTCATTGATTTTATGAGGTGATAAGCTGCGCAATGCTTGTGACAGCGATTTACGAATAGCCCAGAGTTTTTCAGCCTCAAAGCTGTTACTGGCAACAGCTAAATCAATTAAGCCTTCATGCTGAGCCGCCTGTTTCATGATCTCAACATCATGATCCATCGCGCCGATTGATCCATCAACTTCGATCATCAGCATGCTACCTGCATTTTCAGGTAAGTCTGCATTGGCATGTTTGCGGATCATTTGAATAGCATTGCCATCGATAAATTCACAACCACAAGGTGTAATGGGTTGTGACATAATTTTGGTAACGGCATCGGCAGCACTCACTGCATCGCGATAAAACGCGCGTATGGTGCGTTTAGCTTGCGGCAGTGGTGTGAGTTTTAGTGTCGCTTGTGCAATAACCGCTAACGTGCCTTCTTGGCCAATTAATAAACGCGTAAAGTCATAACCCACCACACCTTTACTGGTGAATACGCCGCATTCTATCACCTCACCCGTACCTGTTACGGCTGTTAGCCCTAAAACATTATCGCGCGTAGAGCCATATTTCAGTGAGCGCGGCCCAGAAGCATTACAAGCTAAATTACCACCAACCGAGCAATAGGCAGAGCTCGTAGGGTCTGGCGGCCAGAAAAATCCGACTTCTTTAGCGGCAGCTTGAACTTCAGAATTCAGCACCCCGGGCTCAACCACCATTAAGCGATTGGCAGGATCGACTTTCAGGATTTTTTGCATGCGTTCTAGAGAAAGTACCACGCCACCTCGAATAGGAATCGCAGCCCCTGTCGTGCCGCTGGCGCGCCCACGGCAGGTTAATGAAATTGCATGCTCATAACATAGTTTAACGATGTTGATAATGTCTTGTTGATTGTGGGCAAAGACCACGGCATCGGGCAGGGCATGACGACGACTGTTGTCGTAACCGTAAACCCAGCAATCGCTGGGTTCGGTGTAATATTGATTAGCTGGAAAAAGCGCCTTTAATTCCGTAACAAAGGCTTGGGTCAGTTCCATTTAGGCCTTTTCATATTCAAATATTTTAACGACTTTTTTAACGCCTTTGACGTGCCTTGCGATATCAACCGCAACATACTCTTCATCCTTTTTAATCAGGCCGAGTAAATAGACCACGCCGTCTTCAGTAACAACTTTCACACGGGTTAAGTTGAAATCCTGTGTGACAGCCATTTCGCTTTTGATTTTCGTCGTGATCCAACTATCTTTTGAGCGGGTGAGCATCGGTGTTGGTTCCGCCAGCTGGATCTCGTTATGTAGATGTTTCACTTTAGCAATCTTTTTAACCGATTGTTCGATATCAGTGCGTAGTTTGCGAGAAGGCACTTGGCCAACCAGTAATACACGGTTGTTATAACTAACGGCGTCAACATGCACGTTTGGATCGTTTTCAGCAAAATCATTGATAGCGCGCATGCATTTGAGCTGAATGCCTTTATCTTCAATGATAGTGCCGGGTGTACGTCTATCTTGCGCCATAATAACGCTAGAGGCAGCGCCTCCTGCAACCACAGCAGCACAACCTTCGAGTAAAGCAAACATCACAAGGACGGATAATAATTTTATTTTACGCATGGTAAGGGTCCAAATTCTTGATCGATATAATCACAAAGACAGTGGATCAACAGAAGATGCACTTCTTGGATCCGTGCGGTGGATTGGCCAGGGACTCTTAATTCGATATCGTCAGCTTTGAGGGTGCGTGCTACATCGCCACCATCTTTGCCGGTGAAAGCGATGACTTTCATCCCTTTGCTATGGGCTGCATAAATAGCGTTGATAATATTCGCAGAACGACCACTCGTGCTTATGGCTAATAAGACATCCCCTTCTTGCCCGAGCCCTTTGATTTGTTTTGAGAAGATTTCATCATAACTATAATCATTGGCAATGGAGGTGAGGGTAGAGGAGTCGGTAGTTAAAGCAAAAGCGGCAAGGCTCATTCGTTCCTTTTCGAAACGATTGAGTAATTCTGCTGCAAAATGTTGAGCATCGGCTGCCGAACCACCATTACCGCAAGCAAGAATTTTATGGTTGTTTTTTAACGCTTCAACCATGCATTCGCTTGCCTGTAGAATAAAGGGAGGCATCACATCGAGTGCCGCCAATTTGGTGTCGATGCTGTCGTGGAAAAGTTTTCGGATTCGTTCTTGTCTGATCATAAATTCGTTTTATAGCTAATTAACTAGCCTATCTGTAGGGATCGATTTAGTCATTGTACTCCAAACGCATCTGGGATCCAGGTGATTTTAAGATTTGGTTTGTTACCTAAAATTGCAACCACATCAAAGCGCGAGTACAAATCAGCCGTATATTCATGAGTTTGCTGATAAAACAATGCCGTACGGATAAGATGACGTTGTTTGGATCGCGTAATGGTTTCTTCAGGGGCGCCGAATTCATCGTTTTCCCGATAGCGCACTTCGACAAAAACCAGCGTTTGTTGATCTTGCATGATAAGATCGATTTCGCCAACTTTAGAGCGGTATTGGTGTTCTATGAACCGTAAGCCTTGCTTGCGCAAATAATCTTTGGCAAGCTCTTCGGCCTGATTTCCAATATCAATACTTTTGCCCATAGTTACTTCTTATACACAACGAGGCGTCAGTGTCACAGAATACAAGATCTGTTTTTGAAAAACATCCCAAAAAGACCATGGCGATTTTGATCGTGTTATTCCTGGGTGGGCTCTATGGCTTATTTTCTTGGAAGTGTTTTAATAATCAATATACTGAGTTTGAAAGCAAAAATTTGAAAACAATATTGCATCAATATTTTGTTGGCAGAACGGTTGATAACAATGTTGGGCGCTTTATTAAATTGCGTGAACACAGGCCCGAAACCGTTAAGTTAGAACGCCCCACCCGTAACTATATTAGTCACATTGCGCCCAATACCGTTGAACGCAAATATTACCGCGTAGCAACCGATGCCAATGGTTTTATAGGTCCGTCAGATATTCATTCCAACCCTGATATTAAAATTGTATTTTTAGGGGGCTCAACGACCGAATGTTTGTATATGGAAGAAGAACAGCGGTTTCCTTACCTCGTGGGGCGTCAATTAGAGCGAGAATTAGGAAAAACCGTTAATACCTACAATGGCGGTGTGTCAGCAAATGAATCAATGCATTCGTTGAATGTATTAATGAATAAAGTATTACCGATGAAACCGCAAATGGTGGTATTCATGCACAACATTAACGACCTAGTCATTTTACGTTCGCAGGGTAGTTATTGGTATCCTAATTCCTTAAAAAGTCATGTACAAAATGCTAAAACCTTACTGACTCGTTATGAATTTCCTGAAAACCCTCATGAAGTGGTTGAAGCGGAGATCATTAAAGAATTTACGCGAAATTTGCGCACATTTATTGCGATTTGTCGTATTCGTGATATTCAGCCAGTATTAATGACGCAGGCTAATCGTGTGGAAAATGACCCGTTGTATCATCGTTTTAATGAAGTGATAAAAGAAGTGGGTAAACAAGAAAACGTTTTAGTTGTTGATTTAGCAACGGCGATCCCTAAGCAGACAGATTATATATATGATTCTTATCATTACACTGCCAAGGGCGCGGCATTAGCTGCAATGACCATTACCCAGCAATTAAAGGCGCAGTTCTCGTGAATATTATTTTAGTTCATGGTTCTTGGCATGGCGCATGGTGTTGGGAAAAAATTGGCCCGGTATTGGCGCAGTCAGGACATACGGTTTTTGCGCTGGATTTACCTGGGCATGGACATGATAAAACGGCCATAAACACCATTACAATGGATTCTTATGTAAACTGTATTCTGCATTATCTCCATGCATGTGATGGGCCCGCGATGTTGGTGGGGCATAGTATGGCTGGCATCGTGATTTCAGAAGTAGCCGAACGCTTGCCAGAAAAAATCAGTCAGCTTGTTTATGTGGCAGGCTTTTTACCGCAAAACGGCGAGTCTTTAATGTCGCTCGCTAAGTTACAAAAACCCACTAAAATAACGGCCCCCATCAATATTGTCTCAGAAGAACAGGCTATTTACTTACCCATAGATGCCATGCGACCTTTTGCTTATCATCAAAGTGATGACAATCTGTTCGAGTCACTCAAGCCGTTATTTTGTGTGGAGCCTTTTAATCCTTGGCTCCATCCTGTAAAAACATCCTCTGAACGATTTGGAACAGTGCCGCGCAACTATATTGTTTGTGAAGATGATAAGGCGATCCATTTATCTTCGCAGGAGCGCATGCTCCAGCACACGCCTTGCCAAGTGTATCGTTTAGCGACTGACCATTCTCCCTTTTATTCTGATCCTCAAGGCTTAGCAGAAATACTTTTGTCTCTCAGCTGAGCTGACAAATGTAAATTTTGCACTAGACTTTCTTTACAGGCAGCTAATTTTATCTTATAAGTTAATTAGTTTACAAAACTCGAGTTCAAGGATAGAACATGAGTGCTGTGGGAAGTTCGCCTTTAATTGCCGTGATTTTGACAGGATGTTTTGTCACGGCGTCTTTTCCTTGCTTTGCGAAGCATCAATCGTTGCGTGATAAAATACTCGACTTTAAATCGTCGTATTTAACGCATATTAATACGAGTGAGGCTGCTAAAGTGAGCCATCCCATATTTCAATATATTTATACTGATCCGGTTAGTCATGATTTGCAGAATAAAGATCCAGTGGTTGTTTCATGGCAATCCTACAAAGAGCAATTGCGTGGCATGTTAGCTTATGAATTGGCAGATGACTTTCGAGTAGGATTGAACAGCTTTAAAGCAGGCCCGTTAGAACAAGCAAGCACAGAGGTTTTACCACTTATCCCACAATTACAACCACGATCTGCCGATGCTGCTAAATCGCGCGGGTATGGGGTCTCATTCACTTTAAAATTAGATTAGTCTTCGCAGATAAGCTGCTAGCGTTGTTGGCTACGTCATCTCGCTGCAGTCATGCATTAGTATGCCGCCGAAACTCGATAACTTGCCGCCTAGCTAGCAACTCATCTGCTGTGACTACAGTCTTTTATGTTGAATTTGCTTGCCCGGCGTAGCTTTTGGCGAAGACGGGATCAAGGTTTGTTAGGCCGTTTGGGTCCATAATCTTTGGGATCCGGTTTGTGCATGATATCTAAAACACGTTGCGATAAAACATCCTGGGGTTTTGCTGGGGTAGCTATATTTTGATTTGTTTTTTCTGAGGTTGGTAAGCGGCTCTGGTCTCGTTTGAATTGAAACCAGGTGGTCATGTTATTTACCCATGAGCCAATTTTGCTCATTGATGCCCCCCACTTATTAACCCTAAGTTAATAGTCTAACACTTGAGCTAAAAAAGTGTCCAAAATTTTGAATAAAAAAGCGTAAATAGGGGGATAAGCGCGTTTAGAAGCTAAATTTAGCGGCGCGCTGGCGTTCTTGTTCAGCGGTTATTTGATCGGCATCCCTTTGGCGCTGCTTGTATTCAACCATTGCATGTAAACGTTTTTGGTGCAGTAATTGATGTGTTTCAGGCGGCAGTGTACCGAAGTAATCTTGGCTTTCTAAAGGCTTAGCGGGAGCGCGGCGATCTTCCATCAAAGGATCATTAGCATCGCGGATCGATTCAAATGCGCGAAACCTGTCATCTGCAATCGATAACCCAGTGAAGTGCAATGTTGTTTTAACGGAATAGGCCATGATAATCCTAACGCTTACTACAGTGACCGCAAAGGTGCTAAGTCAAGGATTCCATCATAATGATCGCAAATAAAAAAAATAGTCTTGTAAGATGGAGGTGGGAATTTACCAGATGAGTGGCATAAAAGGTAGTGCGAAGCCGAATTTAGATCGGCTTCGCAGGAAGATAGGCAACATTAATTTACTTGGGTTGGTAATCCGTTCACCATCTTTGCCCAAGTGAGGTTACGTTCGATTTGGTTGTTGTTACCTAAGTGCAAGTTCCCTGTCGCGCCCGCGTAGTTGCCTTGCCCTTGCAATACATTAATATTGCCGGTGAGATTGTAGGCATCATAACCCATGGCGAACAAACGACTATATTGATCAGAATGTTCATTGCCATCACGGTTGATCATCTGACGTAAGCCTGCACCTCGGTTAGCATCCAGTAACCACGGCATATCACAGAAAACGACCCCATTCACATCGCGATCATTTTTGGGGTTGGGATTGCCGCTGTAAATGCTAGAAGTGGCGAATACTGGCACATCTTCGGCATAGTAAAAATCAAACAAAGGCTTTAATTGTCTAGCTTGTGCAGGAGGCGCTGCCATGAAAATCATATCCACGTTTTGGCGTCTGGCTTGAAATTCTACTTTTTCGTTCAGTAGATTTTTAATATCGTTAGCGCGCTTTTGGCTCATATCGATACCCAGCAAACGTCGAACAGCTGCGGCTTGATCTTGATTGGGATCAGCGAAAACACTGCGGATAATTTTCCCGCCTAAATGTTGCCAACGTACACTGAAGGCATTTGCGGTGCGTTTACCCCAAGCATTATCAGGAACCACAATACTTGCGCTGCGATGACCTTTTTCCCAAGCACGTTCAGCGATTTGTTCGGCTTCGGTTTCTGGTGCAAGGGTATACATCACAAAATTGGGTGGTGCTTGGAACAATTCAGGATGATTGTTTAAAGCGAGAACGGGTATCGATAAATGACGGCCCATGCGACCAATTTGTAGAACGTCGTCTTTAGAAAGAGGGCCAACCACAAAATCGGCACCCTCTTGGATAGCGGTTTCGTAGATCTGCTTCACATCACCGCGGGTGGTATCATACACGCGAATATTGGGTTTGCGGTTTTGCTGGTTAGCATAATAGGCTGCTAAGAAGCCCTCCCGGATAGCGACAGCTGCTTCAGCGTGTTGTCCTGATAGTGGTAGCAAGATAGCGATTTGACGGATTTGTGCAGCATTACGATCGCGATTAGCGTATTCTCTGCTGCGGGTTTGTGGTTCTTCAACGGCGACTTCATTTTCGCTGCGATCACGCTCACGATTAAAGAATCCAAAGCCATAAGCTTGAAAACAAGTTAAGTAACTTAACAAGAAGATTAAGAATACGCGCCGGAACAAATTCATAGTTAAGGACCCTTTATGCGAGACATGGGTAAACTTTACGTGGTTGCCACACCGATTGGCAACCTTGCTGATATCAGTCAAAGAGCACAAGACATATTGAGTCAAGTGACATGGATTGCTGCAGAGGATACAAGACATAGCTTGGGTTTGCTACAGCATTTGGGCATTTCGACCCATTTAGTCTCTTATCATGATCATAATGAGCGCGATAGGGCAGATGAACTCATCGAAAAAATCCGAGAAGGCGAAAATGGTGCCTTGATTAGTGATGCTGGCACACCTTTGATTAGCGACCCGGGTTATCACCTGGTACAAAAAGCGCATGAAGCGGGTATTACTGTTATTCCTATTCCAGGTGCTTGTGCTGCCATTGCCGCATTGAGTGCCTCTGGGTTGCCGAGTGCCAAATTTTTATTTGAAGGCTTTTTACCAACAAAATCTGCGCGTCGTAAACGTTTGGAAGCGCTCAAAGAATTTCCTTCCACCGTGATTTTTTATGAAGCACCGCATCGGGTATTAGAGCTACTGGAAGAGTGCTGTGAGATTTTAGGTGGGATGCGCCAAGCGTGCATTGCCAAAGAAATTACTAAAAAATATGAAACGATTTTTACCAGCAATTTAAGCACTATATTAGAACGTGTCCAAAAAGGTGAGATCCCTTTAAAAGGTGAATTTGTGGTCATGGTAGCGCCTGATGATGCCAAAGTAGAATCGTTAGAAGAAATTGCTGAAGATATGCGGGTATTGCAGATATTACTTGCTGAGTTACCGGTGAAGCAGGCTGTGAAGCTGGCGGTGCAATTAACCGGGCATTCCAAAAATGCGTTGTATGAATTGGCGTTACAAATCCAAGGCAAAAATTAAATTTGCTTATTGGGGGGGTAATTCCTACCCGTCGTCGCTAGCGCTGCTAGCTATGCGGGGTTTAGCTTGATGTCATTCGAGCAAAATTAAATTTGCTTATTGGGGGGGTAATCCCTATCCTTGTCCGCTTGAGAGTCGGCTAGACAATCGCTGGAGCATTTCGATGCTCTGGAGGAAAGTCCGGGCTCCACAGGGTAAGGTGCCAGGTAACGCCTGGGGGGCGCAAGCCTACGGAAAGTGCAACAGAAAGTAAACCGCCTGACATAGAAATATGTTAATGTTCGAAAGAGCAGGGTAAGGGCGAAAGGGTGTGGTAAGAGCACACCGCGTGGGTGGTAACACTCCACGGCACGGCAAACCCCACCTGGAGCAAGACCAAATAGGGATCCATTGGTGCGACCCGCATTGGATCCGGGTAGGTTGCTTGAGGTATGCGGCGACGCGTATCCCAGAGGAATGGTTGTCCACGACAGAACCCGGCTTATCGGCTGACTCTCATTTTTAAACGTTTCCCCTCGTGAAATCACACAAAATTAATGCCCGCTGTATCATACAAAATCAATAAATGACTTTTTTCGCGCTTACTCGCTTACAAATGATGAGCTGCGAACCAATTTTTATGCGCCCAACCACAAAGCAACATATATATTGCTAAAATGTCAAAAAGAAACTAATATGATTCTTATGGGTAAAAAGCAACAGATATGTTTACAGTGAAATACACGCTTATCCAACAACTTAAAAAGCGTCGGCTTGAGTTGGGCCTTAAACAAAGCGATATGAATTTGCGTGTGGGGATCTCTCGCCAGCAGTATCAGCTTCTAGAGTCTAAGGGAAATCCAAGACTTGATACGCTTGAGTTAATCGCTAAAGGCCTTAACAGTGAGCTTATGCTGATCCCTAAGGAAAAGTTAAGCCTGGTAAAGGCGGCACTTGAAACAGAGCAAAAGCAACCTAAAGCTAAACAGAAGAAAGATCTTTCTGAAGATCCATGGCAGGGATTGCTCGAGGAAGATCAATGAGTGTTGATATAACCCATCAAATCCAGGTGCTCAAATTGACTTTGCATGGGAGGGCAGTGGGTTACTTGGCTGGTTTTCATAATGGTAGAAGTGTGCTGAGTTTTGCAGAGAGTTTCAAAGAAGATAACAATCGCCCAACCTTTAGCTTAATTACCCATCCCAGTTTTCCAAGGGCAGATAGACTCATGGCGAAACCTTGGGTGAGAAATCAAAGACTTCATCCTATATTATCTAATTTGCTGCCAGAGGGCGCTTTGAGAGAATTGATCGCACAAGGTCTCAAAGTGCATGTCGATAACGAGTTTCGGATACTCTCCTATTTAGGCCAAGACTTACCTGGTGCACTAATGGCAGAACCTATGGAGCCAGATCTTATTCCAGAAAGTGTTCTTAGCATACATGGTAAAGTAAAGGCGGTTAGATTTGAGAAATCAGCCAAGGACAATAAATTCTCCTTGGCTGGTGTACAGATGAAATTTTCGATGAAAGAAAAAGATGGTCGCTACAATCTATCTAAGGGAGCTACTCTTGGTGACTGGATCATCAAAACACCTTCAACAACGCATAAAGACGTACCTTTGAATGAGTTTACGGCAATGTCGTTAGCTTCATTGGTGGGGGTCAATATACCGCAAATTCAATTAGTCGAACTCAGCAAACTTGAAAATTTGCCACAAATTAACTTACCAGATGAAAAGCTCGCATTTGCCATTAAGCGCTTTGATCGTAATGACAATACGCGAGTTCATATGGAAGATTTTGCACAAGTGTTAGTGAAATATCCGCATGAAAAATATAATTCCGTTAACTACGAACAAATAGGCAGAATTCTTTATGAATATTCCGGTGATGGTTTAGGTGACGCACAGCAATTTGCTAGACGACTGCTGGTCAATATACTTCTTGCCAATGGTGACGCCCACATTAAGAACTGGAGTTTGCTATATTCCGATCAAATTACACCTAGGCTATCTCCAGCCTATGATATTGTCACGACTAGCGTGTATTTCGATGATGAAAAACATTTTGCCCTTAATTTGGGAAAAAACAAAAGTTGGCACAAAGCATCCTATGATCATTTTAAGGCATGGGCAGAGCATTCAGATATACCTTGGCGAGCAATAAAACCTCATCTTGATGACACCATGGAAAAAGCGCGAACCCTCTGGCCAGATGCGCTAAAAAAACTTCCGATGAATGATATTCATAAAAACAAACTATTGAGTCATTGGAAGAAACTAGATGATGACTTTAAAATTGAATAGAACACGCCAACGCATGTCTGCCAGCACGTTATATCACTTTAAGTGTCGACCACACTTGACAGCGCTAACCTTGTCAATCATATCTGACAGATTTAACAAGATAAAACATATTAAGCGCCAGTTAGCGCTTAATATGTAAGCCTATCAAATTTAAGGGCTACTTATCTTTGCTCGTCTTCTAGAAATGCGACAGGTTGTCGTTGCTTTGGGATGAGATTTCTTCTTAGGTGCATGTTGAGAAGGGTAATATCCATTTTGCGGTTGTTCTTTGTAAAAGACCTTCATTATTTCTCTGAATTCAGGATTCTTAGTCGCTACTTTGATTGCATCCGCTTTCATAGCACGCAATAATTTCAAACCAATATTGAAATTATTTTTACTGACGGCTGCATGGAGTGGCGTTCTACCATTTAGGCCAGTTTGATTAACTAGTGCACCCGCTTGAATAAGCGTATCTACGATGGTTTCATTATCGCTGCAAACAGCATAATTCAACGGTGTGTCATGCATCATGTTTAGATTGTTAACATTTGTATTAGCGTTAATCAGTTCAATAGCAATATTGGTATGTCCGCGATTGATAGCCCAGCATAAAGCGCTGTTTTTTATATTATCCAAAGCATTCACATTGGCTTTAGCTTGAATCAGTGCTCTAACGACAGCAATGTCGCCATTTGTGCTAGCCAGTATCAGTGGTGTAGCACCTAAGCCATTTTGAATCTGCGTATTTGCGCCTGCTTGAATGAGCGCAACCGCAATCTCGCTAAAGCGACCATCAATAGCAATACCTAAAGGTGACATATTAAACGATGCTGGTGGGTTGGGATTCGCTCCTGCCTTGAGCAGTGCTTTTACCAACGGAAGATTATTATCGATGCACGCTTGCACTAATAACGTACGCCCTTGCTGGTTGGTGCGCTCCAGATTAAAAAACGGGTTGAAAGTAGATTTTAAAATTAAAAGCGTTTGGTAGACAAATTCCCACATACGTTTCTCGGTTATGATGAAAACGAGTTGTGGATTAAACAAATTTTAAAGTTAAATAGCTATAAGAAAAAAACTTACTTATTGTGTTAATAAGGCGTGTCTTAGAGTAATGCTAAAGTGTTAAGTTGTGTCTTCATGCAGAGGCTGCCAGTGGTTTACTGAGTGGCTATTACAGCGCGCTTGAAAAGTGTAATTCCACAATATTGAACTTTTTCGTTTTTGTTGAAGTCCCTATAATAGAACTCACAGAATGGACCTTTGACATGCCTACTAACACAGAAAAGCAAGCATATAACCACTTTGTGATCCCTGCAAAACCTGACTTTTTTGAAGTAGACCTTCAACTATCTGAAGCCTCAAAAGCGCTGTTTGCCAAGGGGGCGCCCGGGCAAGGCTTTGTCGGTTTGGTCGATCTGCAAACTAATTTAATTCACCTCTTTCCCGCTTTTAACAAAGACGATGGTCAATTGCGTTTAGATAAAGAAGGTAAAAAGTTCGCGAAGCTTGCCGAAACCGCACAAAGTTTAGGTGGTGGGGCAGGTGATTTGCATCTGCGCACTGCTGGGACGTTAGGTTTGGGTGATAAAGCCGGCAACAAGCAGAATCTGATGGGGTTTGGGATCTGGAAAGGTGGGCAAAGCGTAAAATTTCTTGAACAGATGCCAGAAAATAATTTAAGGTTGATAGCAGATGAATACTTGGTCGTTAAAGATGAAAATAACCAGTGGAAAATCTGTTATGTGGATCATGAGAAAAAAGTCACTGCTGTTGCATTAAATGAAGCCCAAAAAGAAGCACTTGCTGCGCTTCCAACGAATGTTCCACCGGAAAAAATTTCATTCAATCAGCGAAAAACAATTATAGACACGCTGAATATTAACGATCCTGGCAATATTAAAGTTATTAAAAACCGCTCCTCAAGTCAAAATATGTTTTCGTGCAAATATCTACCTGTTTACGGTGAGTTTTTTAGCAATATGATGCCAAAGGGGCACAGTGGTTCTCACCAAGTTGCCTTGCAGCGAGAATTACCCTTACCTGTGCTTTCGAAGATTGTTAATTCTGTTTGTGAGGGGCTGAATTTACCTTTAGAAGGCAATTATCTTGAACATTCATCTCTTGTCCCTTTGGAAGAGAATGATAACCGTCTGCGATATCACCTGGAAGTTGAGAGCTTTTGGATTAGTTTACAAAATGTTTTAAAAGCCTTAAACGCACAAACGTCTGAAAATTGTCAATTTATCGCTAAATACTTTAATCAAATTGACAGAACACAAGAGCCTGCATCAAAAGTAAGAGAATTTATTCATTTTGTTCAAGCGAAACTTAGCGAAGGAGAATTGGATGTTGAAACCTTTTTACTGATGATTAAACATCAAAATTATTATGTTAAAATGGAAGGAGCTATTAAAAATCAGGCACTGAATAATTTGATTGAACGACATTTCAGTGCTGTACCTGGCGTACGCAATATTATCCTAAGCACCATTGAGCAAAATATTGAAAAACCTTATGAAGAGATCATGGCAGAAGTAGCAGAAAGCCTGATACAGATAATTAAAAGTGGTGATTTGAAAGTAAATGCTGATAATTATAATGAAATTGCTCAGTTTGTGCTTCACAAAATTTCATCAATGAGTCTTGAAAAAAAGATTGAATATTGGAATTTTGTATCTAGAATTAGAACTGATAATAATATTGATTCGATTGATGATAGTCTTATACAACAGTCAGTTAGTAAAACACTAGAAGAGTTGTATAGACAAACTCAAAGGAGTTCCGATGCGACAGATTCAAGAAAAGCTCTATCAATTCTTGAAAATCAGGGTTTTATTAAAAGTAACTACAATATCATGATGGTCCATTTTTTGAAATATTATGATGACTATAAAAAAGCACCCTCTTTTAACAAATTAACTGAACACATGAATTACTACACAAATGATACATTATATTTTAGGCTTGTATTGGAAAATATGCTCAAATCTTTAAAAGAAGCAAATGCTAATGAACCTTACAAGGCTTTGATAAGAGAGCTTGTCTCATTTAATCGAAATGAGGCTTTTAATTTTTTAGACATGCTAGAATCTGATGATTGGCCCGCATTACATGAAGTATTAAAAGAAGTTGTTCCTTTAGAATATGCTGTTTATTCTACGTTTATAAAGCAACTTAATATTTCTAGAATGGAACCTTTGTTTGGCGGTAGTGATTTCGTTAAATATTCAGTTTATTCTGACTTCAAAAAGGGTGTATTTTCATTACATATTAGTCCACCGGGTAAAATTGAATATGGCTATGATGGGGCGATTTCGGCTACTGATACACGAAATTTTAAAGAATCCCTTGATGAAGTATTAGCAAAATTGAAAGATCTCGGTTTTCCGCAAGAAACAATAGATAAAGTCAATCGTGATCTTAGTGCAAACGTAAATGCCTCCTCTTACGAAATCGACCTTGATCAAGCAATGCAATTGGCGATCTTTGAAAAAAATCAGGAAAAACCCGCCGTTGAAAAGGATGTTGAAACACCAAAAGCGCAAAGGCGAAAATCGCTACTATTGAGTGACAATCATTTATTGTCTATACAAGATAAAGAAAATGCCTCGCCTAATCAGAGTGCGCCAGAGGTTTCAACCGTGCAACGGGAAAAACCAAAGCACTGATATCAGTCTATTTCATCGCGAGAGAGGTTGATTTGTGCATTGCATCTACACCCATTCAACACGCTGACAAAAAAGCTGGCTAAATCATCACTTCATGGGCAGAATGTTCCCCTCAATTTTGTATTCGTTAGAATTGTAACTATTGCCCTTTGGGAACATGTTAGTGTGTAGACTTTCCTTGACAGTTGTTGCGTGGCACACCTATATTGTGGTTAAGTGGATCAATGTGGGTAAAAGTGGGCTAGCTTGGAGTTCATACCGTCATGTTTAGAGGAGTTAGTGAGCTATCACTGGATGATAAGGGGCGGATTGCTATCCCGGCTCGTCATCGTGAGCTCCTCCAAATCGAATCCCAAGGCCAATGCATTACCACCATCGATACTGAAGAATGTTGCCTCCTGATTTATCCCTTACAAGCATGGGAACAAATCGAAAAGCAAATTGAATCCTTACCCAGTTTTGACAAAGCGGCTCGCCGCGTGCAGCGCTTGTTGATTGGGCATGCCACAGAATCACAAATTGACAGCCATGGTCGATTACTTGTCCCACCCCCGCTACGAAGTTATGCAAGGTTGCAAAAAGAGGTGGTGTTAATAGGGCAAGGTCGTAAATTTGAATTATGGGATGCGAACGAATGGAATGTCTCGCGTGACCGCTGGATCCAAGGAGCAGACGACAAGCAAAGCTTGCCGAATAGTCTGTTAACGATATCATTATGACCACAAGTACCCATCTTCCCGTCATGTTAGACGAAGTCATTACCGCTTTGGAAATTAAGCCTAACGGCATCTATGTCGATGGCACATTCGGTCGCGGTGGCCATAGCCAAGTGATTTTATCGAAACTGGGACCTAAGGGCCGATTGATTGTTCTGGATAAAGATCCTGAAGCAATTGCGCATGCCAAATCCCTATTGGGCCATGATAGTCGTTTTGAATGCCATCAAGTGTGCTTTAGCGACTTATACCGCATTGCCAAAGCCAATGATCTCGTCGGTAAAATCGATGGGATTTTATTAGATCTTGGTATTTCTTCACCGCAAATTGATGTGGCTGAACGGGGTTTTAGCTTTATGCGTGACGGGCCATTGGATATGCGGATGGATCCCACTCGTGGTATCTCCGCCAGCGATTGGTTAAAAACCGCTGAAGCATCCGATATTACCAAAGTGTTATATGAATATGGCGAAGAATCATTCGCCAAAAAAATTGCCCATAAAATTTGTACCACGCGTGCAGAAAACCCGATTGAAACCACCAAGCAATTAGCCAATTTAGTGTCCGAATGCGTGTTTGTGAAACCGCATCAAAAACACCCGGCAACCAAAACGTTTCAAGCAATCCGTATTTTTATTAACCAAGAATTGCAGGCTATTGATGATGCGTTAAAAGATTGTCACGATCTTTTAGCTTTCAAGGGCCGCTTAGTAGTTATTAGTTTTCATTCACTAGAAGATCGAAAAATTAAGCAGTTTTTTCGTAAAATATCCAAAGTTCAGTTGCCAAAGGGCATTGCCATTCCAGAAAAGGATTTGCAAGCGCCTTTTAACTGGGTCGTCAAAAGACAACGACCCCAAGACGAGGAATTAGAACGTAATCAACGCGCACGCAGTGCCACGTTACGGGTAGCCGAAAAAGCCTTAATGAGTTAATGCAGGGAAAGCAGCTCATGCAAAAAAGTCGTGTAGAGTGGGTAAAACTACTCTCGATAGCGTTTTTGAGTGCCATGGTGTTCGCATCAGCAATGGGTGTTGTCTTTTGTAAACACAAAAGTCGCCAATTGTTTACGAAGTTACAAAATCTACAGCAGGATATTGAATCTTTGCAAGTGGAGTGGAGTCAACTCCTGCTAGAACAAGGGACATGGGCGGCAGACGCTCGAGTTGAACATGTGGCAAGGGAACGCCTGCAAATGCATTTACCCGAGCCCAGGGAAGTTGTGGTGATCAAGGAATGAAACCGTTAACTTACGAACGCGAATACCGTTTGCGTCAAGGCGCTTTAATGTTGCTGGGAATAGCAGGGATTGCTGCTCTCACATGGCGTTTAGCGATGCTGCAAGTCATTGATAAGCATTATCTGCAAAGCCAAGGAGACGCACGTACTATTCGCACGGTACCTCTGATGGCAAAACGCGGTTTGATAACCGATCGCCATGGTGAGCCGATGGCCATCAGCACTCCCGTTAAATCAGTTTGGGTTTCTCCCTCTGCAGCGAATATCGATGATCCCAACTGGTCTAAGCTAGCGCATATATTGGGTATGAATCCCGCACATGTGGCGCAAAAACTCGCACAGAAGAAAGACAAACAGTTTGTGTATATCAAACGTCATATTTCCCCGATGTTGGGCAAAAAGATTGAAGCGCTCAATATTCCTGGCGTGCATTTACAAACCGAATACCAACGTTTTTATCCTGGTGGGGAAGTGGCTGCCCATATTATTGGCACAACGGATATCGATCACCGCGGAGCGCAAGGTTTGGAACTGGGCTTAGACTCAAGGCTTGCGGGTGAGAGCGGTCATTACCGCGTACTAAAAGATGGCGTTGGCCGTAAAGTTGAAAGCCGAGAAGGCCAAAAGCTCGCTGTTAGCGGTCAAGATATTGCCTTAAGTATCGATAGTCGTATTCAATATTTGGCCTATCGTGAATTATTAGCCGCAGTTAAAAAACATGATGCCGTAGGCGGATCGGTCGTGGTACTGGATGCAAAAACCGGCGAAATCTTAGCGATGGCGAATCAGCCTTCCTATAACCCCAATATGCATTACCAAACAGTCGATCATCGTTTTCGTAACCGTGCAGTGACCGATAGGTTCGAGCCAGGCTCTGTTATTAAAACCTTTAGCGTTGCGAATGTGTTAGCCAGCGGCAAGTTTGATTCTGATTCAGAAGTGGACACGAGCCCAGGTTGGATGAAAGTGTCTGGCAAAGTAGTGCGTGACGGTAAAAATTATGGTGTGTTGGATGTCAGCCACGTTATCCAAAAATCCAGTAACGTAGGGATAGCCAAACTGACGTTGGCATTACCCCCCGAAAGCCTTTATGAAACCCTACGCAAGGTGGGGTTTGGACAACGCACCAGCAGTGGTTTCCCAGGAGAAAGTACGGGCTATGTTTCATCTAAAGTAACTAATAATCCCTTTGTTTTAGCCACGGTTTCCTTTGGTTATGGGATTTCGGTTACCCCTTTACAGTTAGCGCAAGCTTATGCGGTATTAGCGGATGGTGGTCGCAAGCACCCCATTTCCTTTTTGAAAACCGATCCGAGTCTTGTTAGCGAAGAACAGGTATTTCCACCTCATGTCGCCCAAGCTGTGAATAAAATGTTACAATCGTCCATTACCGAAGGGACGGGGTACCGAGCGCGCGTGCCAGGTTACAACGTTGCCGGTAAGACGGGAACAGTAAGAAAAGTTAGTCAGCAAGGTTATTCTGACGACAGCCATGTGGCCGTCTTCGCTGGGTTTGCGCCAGCTGAAGATCCCAAAGTCGTGATTGTTGTGATGGTAGATGATCCTAAGTCTGGGCGGTATTACGGTGGTGAAGTTGCGGCGCCGGTTTTTGCAAATGTGATGTTTGGCGCATTACGCATGTTACAAGTTCCGCCACACGGTTACACGCAAAGTTAAATCTTATGGCAAAACAAGATGAAATTAACAGAATTGCTACAGGGTTGGGTAAAGGGTGAAATTGATGATATATCGATTTCAGGGTTAACACTCAATACTCAGCACATACAAGCAGGTGATTTATTTATCGCCATTAAAGGTCAGCACTTTGATGGTCGTACCTATTTGCAAGAAGCGATTGCCAAAGGTGCCAGCGCAATCATTTGCGAAGCCCAAGGTCTGAATGCCTTTTTAACAACAACTTCCCATGCGATACCGATTATCCCGGTTATGGATCTTGATACTCTGCTGGGTAAATTGGCCAAACGCTTTTATGGCGACCCAAGTAAAACGCTCGATGTCATTGGCGTTACGGGAACCAACGGCAAAACCACTTCAAGTTATATTTTAGCGCAAGCCTTATCGCGTCTAAAAAAATCTTGCGGCGTATTAGGTACATTGGGTTATGGTTTTATTCCGCACTTAACCGATTGTGCGCTCACCACACCCGATGCGGTTTCGTTACAAAAATATTTATATCAAATGAAAAATGACGGCGCTAAAGCGGTTGTGATGGAAGTGTCTTCACACGGGTTAATGCAAAATCGTGTTAACGCGATTGATATCAAAAGCGCACTATTTACCAATTTGACGCAAGACCATCTTGATTACCATGGCACCATGGAAGCCTACGGCAGAGCAAAACAAAAATTATTTCAATTCCCCAGTTTGCAACGTGCCGTGATCAATGCCGATTCGCCTTATGCTGAAAAAATGCTACGTGCCATCACCCACAAGATACCCGTGGCCTGCTATAGCCTACAACCGCACATTACTTCCACCGCCTTCAAAAATACTTTACCCATCTGCGTTAAATCGCTTACACAAAACCATAAAGGGATTGTGGCTGAACTCGATACGGCGTGGGGAGAAGGTATTTTACGCTCACCTTTACTTGGCGAATTTAATGTCAGTAATTTATTGGGTGCACTAGGCGAGTTGTGTTTGCAAGGTTTTGCATTAGAAGAAGCGTTGAATGCGTTGAGTTTTGCCATGAGCGCCCCAGGACGTATGCAGCGTATTGGCGGCATTCGCACACCACAAATTATTATCGATTATGCGCATACGCCTGATGCATTAGAAAAATCGCTCAAAGCAGCCAGAGTGCATTGTGAACGCAGACTGTGGTGCGTGTTTGGTTGTGGTGGCGATCGCGATAAAGATAAACGATCCAAAATGGGACACATAGCAGCGCAATATGCTGATCGAATTGTGATCACCAGTGATAATCCAAGAACAGAAGAACCTTCAGCGATTATCGAAGATATTTGGCAAGGTGTTGCCGCTGAACAAATCGAAAAAGTGATTAAAGAAATCGATCGCAAAAATGCCATCGAATATGCCATTAAACATGCATTGCCCGTCGATACTATTTTAGTTGCAGGTAAAGGGCATGAAAATTACCAAATTATTGGCAAAGAGTTGCTTCCCTTTAGCGATGCACAAGTTGCCTGCGACATTTTGGGAGAAGAGATTATATGAAGTTATCTGTCATAGCGAAGGCAATTTCGGCAACCCTGTTCGGGCCCGATATGGACTTGCCTTTGATTGCTATTGATAGCCGCAAGATAACAGGCGGTGAGTTATTTATTGCTTTGCAGGGTGAAAACTTTAACGGCCATGATTTTATTGAAGGCGCTTTACAAAAAGGCGCTAAAGCTATCATCGCTGCTAAACAACCGGAAACCACATTAGAAAAAAATTGTACTTTCTTGAGTGTTGCTGATACGACCAAAGCACTTGGCGAACTCGGCGCGTTTTGGCGTTCACAGTTTTCTTTATCGATGGTGGGTATCACGGGTAGTTGTGGCAAAACCTCCGTCAAAGGCATGATGGAATCGATTTGTCAGCAACAAGGTAAAACCTTGGCGACCAAAGGCAACTTTAATAACCACATTGGTTTGCCCTTAACTTTATTACGTTTAGATGACACCTACCAATATGGTGTGATTGAAATGGGCGCAAGTGGCATAGGTGAAATTGAATATCTGGGTAAAATCGCTAAACCCAATGTAACGTTGATCACCAATGTGATGCCGGCTCATTTGCAAGGTTTTGGTTCAATCGAAGGTGTCGCAAAAGCCAAGGGTGAGATTTATGACATTTTACCTAAAAATGGTATTGCCGTATTAAATGTCGATGAACCGTTTAGCAAGCAATGGCTTAGCACGATTGAAGATCGCAAAGTGATCACCTATGGTTTAGCGCATCCTGCGGATGTGACAGCAAAGAATATCGTGTTGTCGCCCTTTGCTGTGCAATTTGAATTGCATCTACTGCATGAAAAGCAAACAGTGACCATTAATACACCCGGCCAACATACCATCATGAATGCATTAGCAGCAGCTGCTGCCGGTCATGCGATGGGTATAACGATTGGCAATATTGTTAAAGGCTTAGCGGCTTTTGAAGGGGTACCAGGTCGTTTGCGCAGCTTTAAAGGTATGAAGGGTGCATGGATCATTGATGATAGTTACAATGCGAATCCCGGTTCTATGAATGCCGCCCTTGATGTCTTGGCCAATTGCCAGGGCAAAAAATTATTTGTCATGGGTGATATGGCGGAACTAGGCAATGATGCGGCGCTTTATCATGAGCAGATTGGTCAGCGTGCCAGACAGAAGGGGATTGAATCCTTGTTTGCCATTGGAAAATTAAGTCAACATGCTGTCAAAGCATTTGGCGAAGGTGGCAAAATCTATGCTGACAAAATTGTTTTAGTTGATGAATTAAAAAGACAATTGACGAGTGAGTCGATTGTTTTAATAAAAGGATCGCGTAGTTCAGGAATGGAAGTGGTCACCCATGCTTTAGCTCACCACGAGGAATCATAATGTTACTTTGGCTGGCACATTT
The DNA here is from genome assembly GCA_964502705.1 of Uncultured Candidatus Berkiella sp. Taxonomy (GTDB): domain Bacteria; phylum Pseudomonadota; class Gammaproteobacteria; order Berkiellales; family Berkiellaceae; genus Berkiella. The sequence goes on from CAZCXZ010000020.1 coordinate 37,135, forward strand.
TTTATCACAATACTTTCGAGTATTTCATGTATTTGATTACCTCACTTTGCGCACGATTTTGGCAGCCTTAACGGCCTTAGGTTTTTCACTGTGGTTTGGACCCCATATGATTGAGTGGTTACGCAAGCACCAAATGGGTCAACAAGTGCGCACCGATGGACCGCAATCGCATTTCAGTAAAGCTGGCACCCCAACCATGGGTGGGGCTTTAATTTTAATTGCTATCAGTGTGGCTTGTTTATTATGGGGTGATTTAAGCAACCGCTATTTCTGGGTGGTATTGCTTGTTACCTTAAGCTTCGGTGTGATTGGTTGGGTGGATGATTATCGTAAAGTGATCCGCAAAAATACCAAGGGGTTACCAGGTCGATGGAAATATTTCTATCAGTCATTGGTGGGACTCGTAGCAGTTGGCTATTTGTATGCAACGGCTTTAACGCCAGCAGAAACCCAATTAGCGTTACCCTTTTTTAAGAACGCACTGATCCCGATGGGATTCTTTTATATTGTGTTTTCTTATTTTGTGATTGTGGGTGCTAG
>CAZCXZ010000021.1:0-4030 GCA_964502705.1 Uncultured Candidatus Berkiella sp.
AAATCACCCTAAAACGGAAGTACGAGTAGGCCTGATTGGCAAATATGTGAATTTGGTCGATGCGTATAAATCACTCAATGAAGCATTAATCCATGCCGGTATTCACACTTATACGCGCGTTAAGATTGTCTATATCGAATCCGAAGAATTAGAGCGTCAAGGCATTGCTTTATTAGAAGGGTTAGATGCCATTTTAATTCCTGGTGGCTTTGGCACGCGAGGTGTTGAAGGTAAAATTCTTGCAGCAAAATATGCGAGAGAAAAACAGATCCCTTATTTAGGTATTTGCTTAGGCATGCAAACGGCATTAATTGAATTTGCGCGTAATAAAGCGAATATGCCCAATGCCAATAGCACAGAGTTTGATTTAAATACACCATACCCTGTAGTAGCTATGATTACGGAATGGACAACCAAAGACGGTAGTAAAGAATTCCGTAATGAAAATTCAGATTTGGGCGGCACCATGCGTTTGGGCGCACAAACTTGCAAATTAGTGCCAGGTACTAAAGCGGCAATAAGTTACGGTCAGGATGCTATCGTTGAGCGTCATCGTCATCGTTACGAAGTGAACAATCAATTACTCGACAAACTTGAAAAAGCAGGCTTGGTGGTAAGTGGTCGATCACATGATGAATCACTGGTGGAAATGATTGAGTTGCCTGATCATCCCTGGTTTGTGGGGTGCCAGTTCCACCCTGAGTTTACATCGACACCCCGTAATGGTCATCCGCTGTTTGCTGAATTTATCGAAGCGGCAAATGCATACCATGCAAAAAAAAAAGTAAGGGTGCTTGAAGGAGTTGAAGCGTGAAATTATGTCACTTTGAAGCGGGTTTAGATAAACCGCTTTTTTTGATTGCTGGCCCTTGTGTTATTGAAAGCGAATCAATGGCGCTTGAAACTGCTGGCATGTTAAAAGCGATTACCGAGAAATTGGGGATCCCATTTATTTATAAATCGTCTTTTGATAAAGCGAATCGTTCATCACACGAAAGCTTTCGTGGGTTAGGCGTTGAAGCGGGTTTGAAAATTCTTGAAAAAGTTAAACAGCAAATTGGTGTGCCGGTAATAACCGACGTTCACGAAGATACGCCGTTAAACGAAGTGGCAGCGATTGTTGATGTGTTACAAACACCAGCATTTCTGTGCCGTCAAACAAATTTTATTCAAAATGTCGCTAAAACCATGCGCCCCATTAATATCAAAAAAGGGCAATTTTTAGCCCCTTGGGACATGCAGCACGTTGTTGCTAAAGCGAAAGCTGTTGGTAATGATGCCATTATGGTATGTGAACGAGGGGCATCATTTGGTTACAATAATTTAGTATCCGATATGCGTTCATTGGCAATTATGCGAGGCACGCATTGCCCAGTTGTCTATGATGCAACGCATTCAGTGCAATTACCAGGTGGACAAGGTGCAAGCTCAGGTGGTCAAAGAGAATTTGTGCCAACGCTGGCACGTGCCGCAGTCGCCGCAGGCATTGCAGGCATTTTTATGGAAACCCATCCGGATCCGGATAAAGCGTTAAGCGATGGTCCTAATGCATGGCCGTTAGATCAAATGGAAATGCTGTTAACCACCTTAAAAGAAATTGATGTCGCTGTTAAAAAACAGCCTTTGTTATAATTTTAAAGGGTATTTATGCCAACAATTAAGCAAATTGCAGCAAGAGAAATTTTGGATTCTCGCGGTTACCCAACTGTTGAAGTGGGTGTGTTACTCGATACAGGACACTTTGGTCGTTCGTGCGTACCAAGTGGTGCATCAACCGGATCGCGTGAAGCGCTTGAATTGCGCGATAAAGATGATAATCGGTACATGGGCAAAGGCGTATTAAAAGCCATCCAGAACATCGAAGAGAAAATATTACCGGCGTTAACCGACAAAGACGCCTTGAATCAAAAAGAAATCGATCAAACCATGATTGCGCTTGATGGTACGCCGAATAAAGAAAATCTTGGCGCAAATGCAATTTTGGCCGTATCACTCGCAACTGCGCATGCCGCAGCTAGTGCGAAAGGTTTCCCATTATTTCATTATCTGTCTGAAATGGCGCAAAGCCCGATATCATTGCCTGTCCCCATGATGAATATCGTCAATGGTGGCGCACATGCAGATAACAGCGTCGATATTCAAGAATTTATGATTTTGCCAAGCGGTGCACCGAACTTTGAAGACGCAATCCGTTACGGCGTCGAAATCTATCACAGCTTAAAAGCCGTTTTAAAAGCAAAAGGCTTAAATACCAATGTAGGTGATGAAGGTGGCTTTGCTCCCGATTTACCTTCGAATGAAGCCGCGCTTGAAATGATTATGATGGCGATTGAGAAAGCAGGGCTAACCCCCGGTAAAGATGTTCATTTAGGTTTGGATGTTGCTGCGAGTGAATTCTATAAAGAAGGCAAATACCATTTAGCTTCTGAAAAGAAAATCCTAACATCACAACAGTTTATCGATATTTTAGCAGGCTGGACTGATAAGTTTCCTATTCTTTCCATTGAAGATGCTCTTGATGAAAAAGACTGGGATGGTTGGGCGCTACTTACCAAACAATTAGGTAATAAATGCCAGTTGGTAGGTGATGATTTGTTTGTTACTAACCCTGTGATCTTTAAAGAAGGGATTGCTGCTAATCTCGCTAATGCTATTTTGATAAAAGTGAATCAAATAGGAACCTTAACGGAAACCCTAGAGGCCATGCAAATCGCTAGAAATGCGAATTATAATGCGATTGTTTCTCATCGTTCCGGTGAAACCGAAGATACTTTTATTGCTGATTTAGCCGTTGGTTTAAATGCAGGTCAAATCAAAACCGGCGCACCTTGCCGTAGTGATAGAACCGCGAAATATAATCAATTGTTAAGAATTTCTAAAGTAACGGGAGCGTCTTATGCGGGCACTTCTGTTTATGAGCGCTGGATAAAATGATGAAATACCTTGCCGTTATTTTGGCAGTGTTATTATTAGTTTTACAGTTTCGATTATGGAAAGGTGACGGCTCGCTAGCGCAAGTTCGTCACCTGCGCCAAGAAATAAGCAGTCAACAAGAAAAGGTTGAAACGTTAAAAGAAAGAAATTTAACGTTAGAAGCAGAAGTTCAAGATTTAAAAAATCGCCTAGGCGCGTTAGAAGAAAGAGCGCGTTCGGACCTGGGTATGATCCGAAAAAATGAAACTTTCTTCCAACATTCCGCTGGTAATGCTTCTTCTACCTCAACTCAAGGGGGCTAAGATGCACCTAGAACCTTCTTATTGGGTTGTGATCCCCGCTGCCGGTTTAGGTTCACGCTTTAGTCAACAGCGTCCTAAACAATATTGGCGTGTCGCTGGTCTGCCCCTTTTAGAACACACGCTAGGTCTTTTTATCAATCAAACTTGGGTGAAAGGGGTGATTGTCGCTATTTCGGACAATGATCCTTATTTTAAGCAATTATCACCTTCAATACAGCGACAAGTGACAACCGTAACCGGTGGTGATTCAAGAGCGCAGTCTGTGATGAATGCGCTAAAGCATATATCGTTGTATGCCCAAGTGAATGATTGGGTTTTAGTTCATGATGCAGTAAGACCATGTCTACATAATCGTGATTTAGAGGCGCTGCGACAACTCCATACCGATCCGGTGGGGGGTATTTTAGCGAAGCGCGTGGTGGATACATTAAAGCGTGTTAATGCGGACCATCAAATTTCCCAAACGATTGAACGAGAAGGCCTATGGCATGCACAGACGCCTCAAATGTTTCGATTGGGATTACTAACGCAGGCACTTGAAAAAGAATCTTCTTTGCAAACAATCACTGATGAAGCAAGTGCCATAGAAGCATTGGGTCATATGCCACGAGTGGTGAGTTCTTTATACCCTAACCCCAAATTAACCTATTCTGCTGATTTAGCCTATATTGCTCATTTGTTGGAGCAAGAGACGATGAGTATTGAATCATGATACGAATTGGCCATGGTTATGATATCCATCGTTTTAGTGTTGAATTGATGGAGACGACGTTGATACTCGGTGGTGTTTCTAT
>CAZCXZ010000021.1:4040-36608 GCA_964502705.1 Uncultured Candidatus Berkiella sp.
AGATTTAGTGATTCATGCCTTATGCGATGCATTATTAGGTGCTTTAGCATTAGGTGATATTGGGGAGCATTTTCCTGATACTGACCCGCAATTTAAAAATAAGGACAGCCGCTTTTTCTTGAGCCATATTTTGTCTTTGGTTAAAGATAAAGGCTATCGAGTCGGCAACGTTGATTTATCCATCATTGCAGAAGCCCCGAAATTATCGCCTTATAAAATGCAAATGCGTGAATCTTTGGCGCAACTGTTAGAAGTGACCATTTCTGATGTCAATGTGAAAGCGACAACACATGAAAAACTGGATGCAATTGGTAATAAACAAGGTATTGCAGCACATGCTGTGGTGCTACTGACGAGGAACGATGCGAATATTATTAAGTAACGACGATGGTGTTAATGCGATTGGTTTATCAGTATTAGCAAAAAGCTTACAATCACTCGCTGATATTACCGTGATAGCACCCGAAAGAGATAGAAGTGCAGTCAGTAACTCTTTAACGTTGGATTTACCGCTGCGAATTGCCAAACAAGAGAATGGTTTTTTTGCTGTAAATGGTACACCTGCAGATGCGGTTCATCTTGCGCTTACAGGGTATCTTGATCATTTACCTGATATGGTTATTGCAGGTATTAACTCCAACTCAAATTTGGGTGATGATGTTTTATATTCAGGAACCGTTGCAGCTGCGATGGAAGGCCGTTTCTTAGGGTATCCTGCTATGGCCATTTCATTAGGATGCGCAAGGCCAATTGGAAATCATTATGAAACAGCAGGAAAAATTGCCCGGATCTTATTTCAAAAGTTATTAGAATTACCCCTTCCGAAAGACACCTTATTAAATGTCAATGTACCTGATCTGCCTTTTGATAAAATCAAAGGGATCAAAGTGACACGTCTGGGTCATCGCCATATGGCTGAAAATATTGTTGAAAGTCAGGATGCACAAGGAAAAACCATTTATTGGATAGGGCCTGCGGGTGCTGAGCAAGACGCTGGCCCTGGCACAGACTTCCATGCCATTAATCAGGGTTATGTATCCATTACACCGATCAAAACCGATCTTACCGATTATTCTGCTTTGAGTACGGTTGAAACATGGACATCTCACTTGGGTGTGTCAGAATAGGCGTATAACAAACAAGGATAAGTTTTGCTATTATGTTTCGGTATCTATATAACAAAGTTCAAAATTGGTCACAGCATCGGCATGCCCCTTATTACTTGGCAGGCGTGAGTTTTGCGGAATCCTCCTTTTTTCCGATACCCCCTGATGTCATGTTGATCCCCATGGTCATGAGCAGTCCCAATAAAGCATGGAATTTTGCGACAATCACGACGATCAGCTCAATTCTGGGTGGCATATTAGGCTATCTAATCGGATATTATGCATTCGAATTATTAGGGCAGCCATTTATTGAGGCCTTTGGTTACGAAGCACAATATGAGAAGCTTGTTAACTGGTTCACCAAATATGGCTTTATTGCCGTTGTACTTGCCGGATTTACGCCTATTCCTTATAAATTGTTTACCTTAGCAGCCGGCGCGACTCAGATGGCTATGGTGCCGTTTATTCTGGGATCGATAGTTGGGCGAGGTTTACGTTTCTTCTTGGTTGCGGCATTGATCCGCTATCTAGGTAAAAGATTAGAACCGATGATCGTCCGCTATATTGATGCGATTGGTTGGGGAATGATTTTGTTACTCGTATTAGCTGCAGGATATTATTGGCTTTTTTGCTGACAAGGAATGGAAGTATGAGGTTGCGGATTGTTGTTTTGTCGCTTCTCACAGGCTTGGCAGGTTGCAGTCATTTAAAGAATCAAGAAGCCGCTCCAGTTGTTTCGATTGAAGCGAGGCACCCTATTACCAAGGGGCAACATACGGTTAAAGCCGGTGAAACCTTATATGCTATTGCATTTCAATATGGACACGACTACCGTGAACTTGCGGCCACCAATCATATTCCACCTCCTTATCGAATTTATCCCGGTCAGAAAATTGCCTTAAAAGGGCAATTTACGATTGCAACTAAAGCACCGCATCAAGTGAAACCCGGGCCAACATCGATTGAGATTGTAAAGCATGAAAAAAATAAACCGGCTGAAGTTGCTAAATTTCCGGTAAAACCAGCCCAGCCTGTGGTGCTAGCGGGTGGATGGACGTGGCCTGTTAAAGGAAAGGTGATCAAAGGGTTTAGTACAAAAGAATACGCTTTCAATAAAGGGGTTGATATTGCAGGCACTTTGGGTACCCCTGTATTATCCGCCCAGTCAGGGAAAGTGGTATACAGTGGCGGTGGTCTAAGAGGGTATGGGCAGCTGATTATTATTAAACATAATGATACTTTCTTGTCAGCTTATGCGCATAACCAGCGATTATTGGTCAAAGAAGGCGATACAATTGCGCAAGGCCAAAAAATTGCTGAAATGGGGCAGTCCGATACCGACAGAGTTAAATTACATTTTGAAATTCGTAAGAATGGCCAACCTGTTAATCCCATTCATTTTTTGCCTAAAACTGTATAAATGCGCATTGAACAAATGCGCAGTTTTTTAAGTGGAACTTAAAGCCTCTTCTTTCATTCTAAAAAGTAATTAAGAAAGTAGGAAAGAGGCTTACTATGGCATATCAACCAACATCGGACCCAGGTCGTCCTGATCCCATTTATCAATATCTCCATGAAATTGGGAAAATTGCATTGCTGACAGCAGAGCAAGAAAAATCGTTGGCTAGAGAGCTTCAAGCCGGTAATCAACGTGCAAAAAATAATTTAATTGAAGCCAACCTGCGATTAGTCGTCTGTATTGCAAGGCGCTATTTAAATAGAGGGCTATCATTGCCGGATTTAATTGAAGAAGGCAATTTAGGTCTCATTCATGCGGTCGATAAATTTGATCCAGAAAATGGAGCTCGCTTTTCTACCTATGCAACGTGGTGGATCAGACAATCCATTGAGCGTGCGATCATGAATCAAGTTAAGATGATTCGATTACCCGTGCATCTGGTTAAAAAGCAGCGTAAATACCAACGGATCTTGCAACAGAGTTTGCAAAAAGGGGAAACGGATCCGAATCTTGCGGATTTGGCTAAAGCCATGGGAGTATCTGAGGAAAATCTCCTTGATTTGATCAGTTTAGAAAAACCTGAAGTATCCGTTGATGCGACAATCAACGATGATCAAGATATCTATCTATTGGATACCATCCCTGATCAGAATGGTGAAGATCCGATTGAAGCAATTCAGGCGAAGGATCTGCATGATATTGTGGAATCTTGCCTAAGTACTCTTTCAAAACGAGAATTAGAAATTATCGAACGTCGCTATGGTATTCATGGTCATGATGTTATGACCTTAGATAACATAGGTGAGTGCACGCATTTAACAAGAGAGCGGGTACGTCAAATTCAGTTACAAATCTTAAAACAATTGCGCAGACAATGTGTTGATTCAGGCTTAAGAGATGATATCGTAAGCAAAAGATAGACTCTTAGGGAAAAGCGATGGATCTCTGTTTGCAGAAGCAATATGCCCCGCATAACGCCTGTTTTGGTTGTGGGCCCTCTAATCCTGAAGGATTACAGCTTCAAAGTTTCTTAACAGTAGAGGGTGATGCTGTTATAGCTAGTTGGTTGCCAAAACCATATCATGAAGCTTTTCCCGGTATTTTAAATGGCGGGATTATAGGCACACTGCTAGATTGTCACTCAAATTGGACAGCAGCCTATTACCTCATGATGGAAATGGGAGAAAGCAAACCGCCTTGCACCGTAACGGCATTTTTTAATGTGACCTTGAAGCGTCCAACCCCAAGTCGTCAAGAAGTGTCCCTCCAAGCCAAGGTGAAAGAGATCAAGTCAGATAGGGCATTAATCGAGGCAAAACTTTTTGCAAATGATGAAGTCTGTGCAACATGTGAAGGCTTGTTTGTCGCGGTTAAGCCAGGTCATCCCGCATACCATCGGTGGTAAAGTGGTGAGCTGCAAGGACATCCATTATACTTAGGAAAAATTAAGATCCATTGGGGGTAAAATCGTGCGAAAGATACTGTACTTTTTTTTGGTTTGTGCGGGAATTGGTTTTATAGCCTCGTCAGTTATTAGCGTTTTGCCAGCATTTGAAATGCTGGGAACCGGCTTTTTGATAAGCATCAAAGAAAATAATTTTAATCAGGCTTATGCGACATTAAGTCCTGAGTGTCAAAAGCGTATTCCCCTTACTAATTTCCAAAACCTATTCATTCAAGAAGGCTTTACGACCTATAAAGAGGTTAAGTGGGCAAGGCCAGTGGTTAGTTCTGATAAAAACTCAGGCAACATTATTGGTGAGGTGAGCTTAGCCAATGGTCGAAAAGTCCCATTTCAAATCTATTTTCTGAAAATCAAATCTAACACATTTTCAGGAAATACTTGGTTCATCGATGATTTCGCTCTTGGCGAAGAAGTCATCGAGCGCCAACAGCGGCAATTGCAACAACTTCAATAAATTAAGGTGTTGGTAAATAGCGTTTGGCAGGCGTGGTGGTATTCGTTGCCACCTTGCTTTTGTCTAAGCTGCTATCATCAAAATGCACGGGCGCTGGTTGTTTAACGGCTTCCACTTTCGATGCAGTTGCGTTTTGGCCGGGCACATATTGCGCGTAAGCTTGCTTCATCCATTCAATATATTTAGTAGGGCTCAACAAAGATAAGAAACGTACAAACGCTTTCAAACGTTTGATGCTTTTTTCAAGGGCTTCAATGGCTTTATCCATCACATCATAACGGGCCATAAATTTAGAAGTAGGAATGCTACTCAGCAATTCTTGAATTTCGCGTTCAGCTTGTCTTTCTTGATCTAACACAGCCACATTCCTCTTGGGATCGGGTCACTATTAACGACTGAAATAGTATAGAATTCTTGTAAAAAAATCTGCCCTTTGCCCGACGAAAAGCACTATTATAGGGACTTCTGGTACAATTAAATGAGTTTGATGGCTTAATATGAGTAAACACCGCTTACCACAAGGCTTTGTTGTATTATCCCATGCAGTCCCTGGTTTGTTGGTAGATTTGAAATACTGTGGCTCTGATAACCTATTAGGGCGCCCATTAGCAGGCTATGCACCTGATGGCGTTGCTATCGTAACGCAAGAATGCGCAACAGCCTTGGCTAACATTTGTAGCGCACTAGAAGAAACAAGCCTAGCCAAAGCTTTGCAGGCAAAAGCACCTAAGTTGATGGTCTTAGAAGCCTATCGCCCGCAAATGGCAGGTGATGATTTTTTCGCTTGGAGCCAATCCGATTGCCAAAAAACCAAAGCGGCTTATTATCCCAATGTTGATAAGCGTGACTTTTTTGAATTGGGTTACATTGTGAGGCATTCCAGCCATACGCGTGGCAGTACAGTGGATGTGGTCATTGTGGATACGGCTGATAATCAGTTGCGTATGCTTGATTTTGGCACACCTTTTGATTTTATGGATGTACTTTCGCATCCTAGTAATAAAGCGGTTTCAAAGGTTGCCTATGATAATCGCCAGATCTTAAAAAACCTGATGGAAGAATTCGGGTTTGTTGGGATCCCGCAAGAATGGTGGCATTTTACTTTGCAAAACGAGCCTTTTCCTGACACCTATTTTAATTTTGAAGTAGTGAATTATGAACCTTAATATGACGTTAAAGCAGCATATCATTTCCGAATTTTCTAAAGCCTTCGCGCAAGCATTTCCCGAGTTGGATTTGAATACGCATCCGATTGAGATAACACCCAGCACCAATGAACGGTTTGGGCATTATCAATGTAACAGTGCGATGAAACTCACCAAGCTATTGAAATTACCGCCGCGCGATATTTCAACTAAAATCTTAAACATTGTTTCAGCGGACACGCAAACCTTTGAAAAAGTTGAAATCGCAGGCCCTGGGTTTATCAATATTACATTGACGGCCAATTTTTTAAGTCAGCGTTGCCAAACAATGGGTATAAATGCAACGAAGACAGCGTTCGATGCACAAAGGGTTGTGATTGATTTCTCATCGCCGAATGTGGCTAAAGAAATGCATGTGGGTCACTTACGCTCAACGATTATTGGTGATTCACTCGCTAGGCTATTTAGATATTTAGGCTATGACGTTCAGGGACGCAACCACATCGGTGATTGGGGAACGGCCTTTGGCATGCTGATTGCCTATATCAAACGCTTTGAACCATCGATTATTACGCACCAAAAAGAAGTGGATCTCACAGCATTAGTGCAATTTTACAAAAATGCCAAAAAAATGTTCGATGAAGATGCGGAATTTAAGAAAGAATCGCAGCTGCAAGTGGTTGCGCTGCAAGCGGGCGATAGCGACGCTTTAAATGCTTGGGGTGTGATTTGCGAGATCTCTCGTAAAGCTTACCAAGAAATTTATGATTTGTTAGATATTCGCGATTTAAAAGAGCAAGGGGAATCATTCTATAATCCCTTTTTAGCCGATATCGTTGCTGATTTAGAGCAAAAGGGATTAATTGAGATCTCTGATGGCGCTAAATGTTTGTTTTTAGCAGGTTATGTTAATCGCGAAGGCGAACCTTTACCTTTTATGCTGCAAAAATCCGATGGTGGCTATAACTATGCCACTACCGATATGGCTGCGATTCGTCATCGTATTCAAGAGGAGCATGCTAATCGCATTATTTATGTAACGGATGCTGGGCAAGCCACCCATTTTGCGATGTTATTTGCTGCTGCAACAAAAGCAGGATATTTAGATACCAGTAAAGTGCGTGTCGATCACGTGCCATTTGGTTTGGTGTTAGGGCCAGATGGAAAAAAATTCAAAACCCGTTCCGGTGAAACTGAGCGATTAATCGATTTGCTTACGGCGGCTATTGATAAAGCCGAGCAGATCTTAGTTGAACGTAACCAAGACAATAAAGAACCCTATTCTAAAGATGAAATCAAGACCATTGCCCACAGATTAGGGATTAATGCGGTTAAGTATTCTGATCTTGTCTGTAACCGTACGCATGATTACACCTTTAGCTACGATCGCATGTTGCGCTTTGAAGGCAATACCGCTGCGTTTTTAATGTATTCTTATGTTCGTATTCAAGGGATCCAAAGAAAAATTACTCAGGCTCATGTGGATCAATCCAACATTTCCTTGGTTCATCCAAGTGAAATTTCGTTAGGACTTCATTTGGTACAATTTGATGAAATTCTTTTGTCGATTGCAGACGATTTATTGATGAATCGCTTATGTGAGTATTTGTTTCAATTATCTGAAAAATTCAACGCTTTTTATCGAGATTGCCAAGTAGATGGTTCCAAAGAAGTCGATGCACGTTTAGCGCTTTGCCATCTTACTGAGTCGGTATTGGCCAAAGGTATGGAAATATTGGGATTGAAGACGGTTACGCGGATGTAGTTTTTGTTAACGTCGCTACTTGTCCGGCGTAGCTTATAGCGAAGCCGGAAGCGACGTAATTATCTCCCCTTGTAAAGGGGAGACGCGCAACGCGCAGAGGGATTTTATCTTTAGCAATCTAAATAAAATCCCTCTGCCGTCAGAACGGCTTCTCCCTTTTACAAAGGGAGATCTTTGGTTGCTTTGCAACCACAACCGTTTAGCAAGCAATACAGTATTTTTATTTGAAATATCTGTTTTTCTATCATGATGAACGTTCTTTCTGATCTGCCGTCATCGCATCTTCTAAATTCTTACGGCTTTCATTGGCTTCATTAATATAGTCTTGCTTAGGCTCGCCTTTTTTGTCAAACAACTTAGATAAGCTGTAAATTGAGGCTTGATCATGATCTTTAAAGATTTTCACGGTGCGATTAGCTTGTTCGTCCTCAAAGCCAAGCGACTTCAAGGCGTCAACGCCCATGACCAATGCGGTGTCAAAGGTTTCACGATAAATATGATTAAAATCTTCTTTTAAGAAATCATAGGCTTCGGTTCTGCCGCGTACTCGGCAGAGGATTTTGAGATGTGGGTAGTACTTTCTGACATTTTTAGCGATCTCCAATCCCTTTTCAGAATCATCAACCGCCAAAATAAAGAGCGATGCGTCTTTAATGCCGGCCGTTTCGAGCAAGTCCATGCGGGAAGCGTCGCCATAAAACACTTTAAAGCCAAACTTTCGAACAACATTGATAGTGTCGACATCTAGATCTAACACAGTGGTTTTGATTTTATTGGCAAGCAGTAACCGACCAATAATTTGACCCACACGGCCAAAACCTGCAATCACCACACTGCTTTTATCGTTTTCCATGGTGTCGAATTCTTCTTCCTTTTGGCAACAGACAAAATAGGCGGCCAATACTTTTTCGTAGAAGATAATCATTAAAGGGGTCAGGAGCATGCTCATGGCAACGGCGGCAATTAACTGCCCAGATAAATCCGGTGGAAGCAGTTTGATCCCGGCTGCAAAGGCAATTAACACAAAGCAAAATTCACCCCCTTGCGCCAAGGTGAGTGAAAACAGCGTGGCATTTTGTGTGTCAATTTTAAACACTTTAGCAATCGCAAATAAGATGGCGGCCTTGAAAAAGAGTAATAACGCGACCAATTGCATTATTGAAAGTGGGTGGCTCTTTACAATGCCAAAATCAATGTTCGCGCCGACGGAAATAAAGAAGATCCCCAGTAACAGCCCTTTAAATGGTTCAATGTCCGCTTCTAGCTCATGGCGGTATTCACTTTCAGCTAAAACTGCACCTGCTAAAAAAGTGCCTAATGCAGCGGATAAGCCAAGCGCTTGCATAATCAGTGCACTGGCAATGACCACCAGCAATGAGGCTGCGGTAAAAATTTCACGTAAATTGGCTTTGGCAATAAAGCGAAACAGAGGGCGTAACAGAAAGCGCCCTGCTAAGACAATCCCAACAATAACCCCAATCGTCACTAATGCATGTTGCCAGCCACTCAAATTGGCAGTAAGTCCTTCAGAAGTGGGTGCTGCACGACGCGTCAATGTGAGTAACGGCAAAATGGCCATAATTGGAATAATGGCTAAATCTTGAAATAACAATACCGAGAAAGTCGCTTGTCCTACTGGGCTTTTAATCCAGCCTTTTTCCGTAAATATTTGGATCACTATCGCCGTCGAAGACATCGAAAATATCATGCCCATGGCAAGAGCGGTTGGATAGGCGTAGCCCATCATTAAGAAGATGCCCATAAAAGCGAGCGTGGTAACCACGACTTGTAGCAATCCCAATCCGAAGATTTGGTCGCGTAGTTGCCAAAGGGCAGAAGGGCGTAATTCTAAACCAATTAGGAACAGCATAAGCACTACCCCAAACTCAGCAAAGTGCATAACACTTTCACTGGTATCCCCCACGGTGCCTAATACAAAGGGTCCAATCACAATCCCTGCTATCAAATAGCCGAGCACGGAGCCAAACCCTAAACGTTTAGCCAAAGGTACCGCTAGAACCGCTGCGAGTAAGTAGATGGCGGCTTGATAGAAGAAATTGTTGTATTCCATGGTGTGCCTATTAAACATGAGAGACTTTGAATGATGTTAACAAATCTAAATGGGAGCAGGTACAATACCCGCAGCGGTATTTTATTAATGTTGTTTAAATAACTGTATAATGGTGGGCGAGCACAATGCTAGATGGTATCAAAAGTTGGCTGGGCAGAGCGCTTATTCGCGATACCGCGAAATTTATCGCAGCACCAGAAGATGTTGGCAGTTCTGGCAGCGTGCTGGCCAAAGCCTCGCGTGTGGCACAAGATTTAAACGCGCTAGCGCTTGATCAACCTCTCTCTGCCGATCTGGCGCCAATTGACAACAGCAACGAAGATCCCTTTGATGCACAATTGCGCTTGGAGTTTGCCTTAGGGGAAAGACTGTCACTGGATTTTGCTTATCGTGATGTTGCGCATCAGCCATGTATTATCCCGTTATTAGAAGAAGATAATGTGGTGCGACATTATCAGATCCTGAAGCTTAACTCGGGCCACGGCGGTATCGCTGGCAATATTTTGATACCCGACGCTAGAGCCGAGTCACAACGAATTTATGTCAATTTCCGCGGCACTCAGCCACACGTTTTTTCAAGTGTGCATCTTAATTTTGAACATTGTGCTGGAGAGGAATCTTTTCATGCACATTTTTATGAGATTATGGGGCAAATCAATACGGTTATTGGTCAAGTATCCAGCGTTAGCGATAAGCCAATCCAATTGGTTTTTTCAGGTCATAGTTTAGGTGGTGCTTTAAGCCAACATGCGCATCATGCTGCCATGTTAATATCAGCCATGGCATTACGAGCGGACTTAGTCAAAGAGGGTGTTGATGTACCAACACAAGAAAATATCAGCGATACTGAAAATACGTTTCGGCAGTATTTATTTAAAAAGTATCAACTTAACCTCAAAAAAGATATTTTAGCGCATTTTGCTAAAGTTGATACCTTTGTGCTTAACAGTTGGGGCATGGCAGGGGTGAGTAAAACTATTGCAAATTCCAGTAACGCATTCGCCGATATTTTGCATCTTAACGGTAAGAACATAGCGGCTCGCTTTGGCTATAACACACTCGATGTGGTGCCAAAGTGTGGCGAGGCTAATACGTTATCTAATTGTAAAGGTGATGTTGCTTGTGTGGTGATAGAAGATAAAAATCTTAGTGTGGCACGTTCTGTCATATCGGGTTGTCTTGATGGCTTAGTGACGGGCACGATGTTTGGTGGCGCCTATGGTGCGGTGGTTTGTGCGACAACGGTATTGGCCAAAGGGTTAGCACCGATCAATGCGGCACATAATCACTTTCATTATGGACCTTATGGTGAATTGTTAGCCAACAAAGAATACAAGACCCATAGAAATACGACTGAGACAGGTAGACAAGCCATTGTTACGGCCTTTGATAATAAACTGACTGTTTTGCAAAAGCCGCTGCTCGTTAGAGCTAAAAGCGCCTTGCAGCAAGTGGGTGATGTGGGCGCTAGCCTTAAAGAAACAGCAACGGTGGGGATTGTCACGACACTTCGAACGGTTTATAGCGCAGTGCCGAGTTTACGTAAGCAATAAAAGCACATTGTTAAGGCTTTTGCATTTTGATATTGGCTTTTGAGGATTTGATCTCTTGTATCATCGCATGTAGTTCTTGAGCGGGTATACGGGTACCACTTTTATCTTTAATTTCCGCAATTTTTTCGATATCAATGCCCGCATCTAGCATGGTTCTTAATGATGATTTAGCCCGACTTCCAGTGATGTTTAACAACGTTACTGTTAGGGTTAAAGGTGATGTAGGATTTTTTTGATAAAATTGTGAAAAGACAGAAGCAATTTTTTTTAATGCATTCGGTGCATCCTGCGGAGTCAAGTGAAAGCCTATCGAATTTTTCAATTCGCCGATCGTCAGAGATTCACGTCGATAATTAAACAGGTATTTAAGCCGAGTTTGGTAAATTCCACTCACTCGATTCCAGCGCTGTGCAGCCGCCACTTGCTGAACCAAGAGCATTAGCTTACGTTTATCTACTTTTAAGCGCTCTTCTAGTTCTTTCGAATCATTGCTACTTGGACTCATGTATTACTCTGTTACATTTATCATATCTTTCAAGACAGTGATTTCATCGAAATAGTTCATTGCGACATGTATAAGCTGCGCAAATTACCAGATCGTGCAGCTCCCCAAGATGCAGCTTATCATAAGGAACTCTTTACATAGATAGCGGTCATATTAATAACGTAACCTGCTGTCTGATGGTATAGAAGGCGACATTAAATGGACCCTGCTGATAATAAACGATTAAATGCTTGGGGAAAGATAAAAAAGTCCTTTGGAAATTTTGCTGATCTACGTTTTAAAGATGGTTTTAGAGCAATAACACAGCTTGGTGCAGAAGCGCTCTCGGCAGCAGTAAGCTATGCAGGTGGGTTTGAACTATACAATGTGTTACGTAACCCTAATTTAAAATTGCGACAAAAAATATTTCCGACTATAGGATACAGCTTGGGTCTTCTGGTCGGTATTCCAGCAGTTGTTGCCTTGATTGCGGGATCGGCCACCTTATTACCCCCATTTTTGTTTGCAGCATCTGTGGTTTGCGTTATTAGAAACGTTGGAACCTATCTAGAAGAACGAGCTGAAAGAAATAATTTGCGTAAAGAATTAATTAATGCAAAACAACTGCATCATAAAATTGAAAAGGCCCAATTAACAGATCATGAAAAAACACTATTACTGAATCATATTTTAAATCAGCGTCATATTTATTTAGAGTTGTACGACTTGCGGAGCAGGGTGATAGCTTCAAGTCAAATGAGCGTTGAACAAAAGCTACAAGCGGTTGAGGAATTAAATGCGACAATTGAGCAATTTTCCAAAGGTGAATTACACAAAATTGACATCGATAAGCTGCAAGCCATTTCGCCGCTAAGCAGAGATTTAAGCTCTCGAGCAGAAAAAATAAATATGCAGTTAGAGTCCTATGCGCAAGACGCTTTAGCCATTAAACAGATTAAAATGCCTAAATCACTCCATGCGTTAATTGAGCGCTATCAATTTACACAGGAAAATATTTACTCGCAAGACTTGCCACTCAAAGTTAAAGAAGAAATCGTTTTAATGTTAGAAGGTAAAAAATTAAGAAGCAGTGCATTAAATGATTTATATTTGCGTGTGGGACAACATTACCTGAATAATACCGCCTTAGATCAATTAAAAGTTCAAGATGATAATCGCAAGCTAAAATTGATGAAATATGTCAAAGATGAAGCCCAGTTAAGCGATGCTGTCAATTTTTATCAAAAACCTAGAGAGGTTTATACCGCGTTATCGGCATTAAAAAATACCTTAGCGCAATTTGATTTTGGTGATGACAGACAAGTTGAGAAATCAGCACTGTTATTTGATCTTGAAAAAGTGATTGTTGGGTTTAAAAATGATCCGGCAATGAGCGAATATTGGCTATCGCAATTCAACGATAAATTTAGCAGAGTAGGGCCACCCGCAGAGCAGGCGCTCCTGGGTGTTAGACAAGAATTGGCATCATATGATCGTTTGGTTCAACGGTATAAACAGTGCAGCTTATTCGTAGCACAAGCGAATTTGCAGCAATTAGCAAATCGAACCCCCGCTGAACAAAAGGAACTCTTTAAAATCAATCAATTAATTAAATCATTAGAAGAACATCAATTAAATAGCTTGCAGCAATTTTCAAGTCAGCATGGTTTGCAGTTTGCTTCACCGAACGTTCACCATAATCATCATAAGTACGATTTGATTAAAACGGCATCTGATAAAATTGACGGGAAATGGAATATCTCTCAACGATTGAAACAGGTCGGTAAAGCAGCAAAGTCACGCGCCTTAAATAACTTATTCAAAGGGCAGGATCCGGCTCAATTAGAGACACAAGGTGAGTTAAGCGAAGGTAAAAGTCAAATCCAAGATACCTTTAAAACGCGCTACCACAATATGTTTGTGTTGATGGATAAAAAGCAACGATTGAATTACTTAGAAAAAAGTGTCCCAAGACGCATGGTGAATATTGGTTTGGCAGCTGTCGTTGCACTAGCCAGTTTAGCAACCACCTTTTTGATCCCTGCAATCGCATCACCTGCCGCGCCGGCAGCAGCAACTGCGACAGTGGTGATTGGGGCGATTGCGACAGGTTTGGTTGCCGCATCAGCGCTGAACAGCGCAGATCTCATTCGAACTGAATTAAAAGGAAAAATGAAAGTCGAACAAGCGAGAGCGCATATTAAGGAGGCGATTGTTCCTAGTCTCGGTAAACAACATAAGAACGTGGTCGATGATAAAAGGGTAAATACCCCCCAAGAGGCTATAGCGCAGCCCATTTTACCTTTGGAATCGCTGACGCACAGTGAACATCGTAGCATGCATGATGCATTACTGGCTGAAATTAGAGATCATTCCAAACTACGCACGTCTGCCAAAACGAACAACAATCAAAACGAAGAAGAACCGATTCATCACGAAAAACTGCATTAATTCACCTAATCGTTTACTTATGTAAAGCAACTCGCGGTTTGTGTCGCTTTGTGTTGGGCTCTACAGCGGTTTTAGTAGTGCGTGATAAATGCTTTTTTAATGGTAAGCGGGATGGTGCTTTGTTATCTAAAACCGCCTCAGCCGTGGCAACGGGGGTGGGCGTCACAAAAAATCCACAAAACGACTGCCAGAGCGATTGCGAAGATGACGGGGTTGTAGGTTTAGCGCCTAACGGCTCTTTAACACGTTTAACCTGCACGCGCGACAAGCGATGTTTAACGGGTAATGGCTGCACAGCGTTTTTGTTCGGAGCAGGCAAAGTGGTTTTTGTGGCAGTCACTTTCACGATTTCAGGTGATGCTTTCGATAAGTTATTTTTCACAGGCGTAGGTGTAGGCGTAGTGACTTGAATATGGGATTTGGGTTCTGTTTTAAATTCAGCCTTATCATCGGTTTTGATCTCGCCTGCAAAAAAGCGATAGGACTTTTCAAATCCGCTTTTTAGACTGTTCCAGGCATTATTAGGCAATTCAGTGACCTGCGACACACCATTGGACACTTTCTGATAGGCATCTACGGTTTTATTGGCGGCGTTGACCGCTAGGTTAACGGGTTGTTCAATGAGATAGCCAAGAAAACCGCCTAGCACCATGGTGATAGGACCTAAGGAGGCACCGCCGATAAAAAAGCCGACCAACGACCCAATAAGCAGCATTCTATGAGCGTTAAACCACTCTTCAATATTTTGAGGGTAAAGAATGGCGGCTGAAAGTCCTGCGACAGCCGCAATAAGGTAAGCTGCTGTTACCCCAGCCGTTAATGTGATGCCCACTATCACAATCCCAAGGGTCAATAGGCCATATTTTTTTAATTCGGAATCATGTTGCTGAATGTCTGCTTGTGAACCACCTAACATGGCTGCCTCTTTTATAGTAGTTAATCGACTTTATATTATTATCGTCGACTAGATACCATGTTGCAGTACAAGAGGCTATGCCAAGCAGATTGTCGTAGTGATTTTCCCGACGAACTGCATAAGTTAGGCGATTATGTTATTTATCAAGCACCTTGACCTTAATCGTGTTTGGGATAGCGGTTAACTGTTGAATTAAGTTTTCATCCGAGCCACGATTGATATCGGTGATCACATAACCAATATCTTGATTGGTTTTCAAAAACTGCCCTTCAATGTTAGCGCCGGCTTTGGCGAAGATGCTATTGATTTGCGCTAGGATGCCGGGGACATTCCTATGGATATGGATTAAGCGCAGCGGATAGTTCATGGAAGGTAACGATAATTGTGGAAAGTTAACGCTACCCGTTGAGCTGCCGGCTAACACATAGTTGCTGAGATTTTTTGACACATAATCACCGATATCTTGTTGAGCTTCTTCGGTGCTACCACCAATATGCGGTGTTAAAATAACGTTTTCAAATTGCTGCAAATCGCAGGTGTAGGCGCTCTTCGATTCATGGGGTTCGTTGGGGAACACGTCAATGCCACAACCAAATATTTTACCGTCTTTCATGGCATCATTCAGCGCTGCATAGTCGACCGTAAAATCGCGGCTTAAATTCAAAAAGATAGCGCCTTGCTTCATCGCAGAAAAGGAGTGGGCATTAATGAGATGTAAATTTTCCTTGCGTCCATCGACATGCACCGTAACGACATCGGCTTGGTTCAATAGATCATCTAAATGATGACAACGTTTCGCATTTCCAAGTGGTAATTTGTCTTGGATATCATAGAAAATTACATGCATCCCTAAGGCTTCTGCAATAATCGATAGTTGTGAACCTATATTGCCATAACCAATAATCCCCAGCGTTTTGCCACGAATTTCATGTGCGCCTTGACTTGATTTTTGCCATTGCCCCTTAGCTAACTTGTTACTTAAAGCGGCGGCATTACGTGCAAGGAGAATAATTTCAGCTAATGCTAATTCAACGACGCTGCGCGTATTGCTAAAAGGGGCATTAAACACGGCAATCCCTTGAGTGCTTGCGCTAGCAATATCGATTTGATTCGTGCCAATACAAAATGCCCCAATCGCTTCGAGTTTGGGGCAAGCAGCAATGACTTCACTTCGAACTTCTGTTTTGGAGCGAATGCCTAAAATACTAACATCGGCTAATTTTGCTTTTAGTTCGCTGTCGGTTAATGCGCCTGGCAGTGCTTCGACATCGAAACCTTGTTCTTTAAAGTGTTGCACAACAAACGGATGAACATTTTCAAGTAACAGTACTTTTTTGGGTTCTTTGGGCGGTGTAAAGGGTAGGTTGCAAGTGAGAAATAACCCTTCGAGTTCATTGATCACCGCATCCGCAGCTTCAACAACATTGGTGCGATTTACATTTTCGGTAATGGCAATAAAGGTATTTGCAAGACCGGCCGCTTTGACTTCATAGTCATTGTAACCATCGCCAATCATGATCACGTCGCCTTTTAGGGCTAGCTTTTGTACTAGCTTGACTTTACCCTGATCTTGTGCCAGAAGATTGTCTTGATCAAAGCCTACGATATCCCCATCAAAATCATAGAGTAAGCGATTCGCGTACACCTGTTCACGTTTGAGTCCAAATGTGCTGATGATTGGCCAAACCAGTTCTATAAATGCACCAGTAATAATGTGAATATGGTCTGCATTCTTTTGGAAAAAGTCACGGTTTCTTAAAAAAGAAGGCGTGATTTTTTGTCGTAAGATAGCTAACGCCTCTGCCAGAAAATGGGGGTTCAGATCCAACATTTTCATACGTTCGGTTAAACTCTCGCGATAGGAATATCTCCCTTGCATAGCAAGGTCGGTAATGTCACGAATTGCTTTAATGCGCTCATTTTTTTCTGGATGGTTGGCAAGTGCGACATCAGCCAATATTTCAAGTGATTCAACTTGAATGAATGTGCTGTCAAAATCAATTAAATAGACATTATTGTTTGTCATATGGAAGTCCCTTTGTGCGGATTCAGCATTTTACCCGCAACGTAATACCATTGTTCATTAATACGATGAAATTCGCTTTTTTCACGCATAGTTTTAATTTGACCATTTTCTAAATAGCGCGCTTCAAAGATCACAAAGCCAATCGTTGGCGTTTTTATTTTGTGGGATGATACCTCTAGTGAAAGCCATTGAATGTTTCCTGCCCAGCGTTCTGTTGCTTCTAAATCAAAGCCATTTGCAGCAACGCCTTTCATGGTTTTTGCAATGTAGTTGATGTTTCCGAGGGAATAAGCGGTGTAGCGTGAACGCATCAAAGATTCGGGTGTGGGCGCTGCGATATGGTTATCAATGTACTGACCACAGCATTGTTCGTATGGCTTTAAGAGGCCACAGGGGCAAACGTTCATAACGTGTGTTTTAATCCTTGCTTAGGCTCGCCACAAATTGGTTAATGGTATGCCAGTACTTTTCATTGGCTACCCTAAACACATCATTATGGGAGGCATTTTCAACCCAATAGGCTTGTTTGGGAGATTTCGCTGCGGCAAATATTTTATGGCCATGCCAAACAGGAATAACACTATCATGGGTGCCATGGATCAGCAAGATTGGAGACATAACTTGAGGAATTTTATATAGATTCTGATATGGGTCAAAAGGATAAATTGGCCAATAGGTGTAAACACGATAAGCCGACACAAAGGGGCTTTCTAGAATAAGTCCTGCGCAACGATGTTTTGAAGCAAGTTCTGTGCTTGGGCCTGTGCCAAGTGAGCGTCCATAAATAATAATATTCTCAGGTGGCAGGCTTAACTTAGTCGTTAAGTAGTGATAAGCCGCATTAATTGCTTCGTAGGTATTGGCTTCAGTTGGCTTTCCGGTGCTATTGCCATATCCAGGATAGTCATAAGCTAGCACGGCAAACCCCTGCTGTTTTAAGAGCTGCAAAAATGGCATAAGGCTCGCTAAGTCTTCAGCATTACCATGGCTAAACAAAATCGTGTAACGGGCGCGATGGTTGGGTAGATAAACTGCAGATAGCTTTTGCTGGTTAGCTAAGGGAATAGCAATTTCGTTGAGTAAAGGTTGTTTTGCGGAGCGAGGCGGTTGAAAGAGGATGTTATCGGCAACCAACCAAATGGTTAATCCCAGCATGAGATAACCGATAATCAGTATTTTAACGAGCGTTATGATCATATATTTCATCGGGCAACAAGGTGTCTAACCGATGGAAAAACGGTGCAATATCATGTTGAATAATGTCGTTTTGGTTGGCACCTTTGAAGCCGTTTCAATTATAATCGTTTCATCAAGTTCATGGATCTGGGACGCTTGCGGTACATTTTGTTCATTAACCGTCTGTGCTTTAGCAAGCTTTTTCTTTTTGAGCTTGGGTTTGGATTTTGGCTTTTCAAGCAAGATCTGTGGATCAATAATGTTGACGCCATCTTGGCTCATTAACCCTTGTCTATTCCAGGGTAAACTGCGATAGGCGCTATCAGAAAAAGTAATAAAGGGATATTTAATAATTTCAAAATAGGGAGAGTAATCAAAATCTCTTGGTGTAAAGAGACGGGGATTACGTGCATAAAGCTCTAAGCCGCTTTCTTCATGTTGTTTGACAACGGGTAAAATCGGAAAATCAATGCAAGCAAATGCTTCTGCGATCATTGTTGAGCAAACGGTTTTGGTAGATTGCCCTGCGTGATGCACAAATAAACTTGAGCGCCAGCGGCGCGGAAATATTGACCAAGGCACTAAAAAGCGTGCCAGATCGATAATTTGCCGGGTGTCATATTCGGTACCTAATTTGTGAATAGCAAAAGCCGAAACGTGTTGAGCGTCTTGTCTTGATAAGCCACGTGGACGGCAGATCCGAATATGATCGCCTTTATAATTCTCTAAAGGGCTAACAATCGTCCCTTTACCTAAATAACCCTCAATGACGAGTTGTACGTTCGGATCGCCATTAAATTTCTTAGCCAATTTATTTCTTAACGCGGTATTGTCGATATCATGCAGCCTGCCAATATAAATGCAGGAATGAGACCAGGAGCTTTGGGTAATTTGCTTGATGACTTCGCTGATGCGGCTGCGTCCTTCAATAAGCAGTACATCGCAAGGTCTTAATTCATAACGGATCCGTTCAAAGTCGCATAATGGGACTTCATTTGCCGTTCTTTCATCGGTCAACCATTTCACGATACGTTGCGTTAACTTACGAAACATGATGGAAAGGGGTCCTATCTCAAGATAAAGACTGGTTAGATTAAGTGTAGTTCAGTCTGATAAATTATGTCGAACAGATTACTATAAATTAACTCAGGTCTCGCCGGATAAAGCTATCATTAAGACAGGCACCTTCGTATAATCGCGCCATGAAAACAATCGATCGCAGTCAATGGTATGGCGCTTCTTGGAAAGTAGCCGGTTTTGCATGCTATGCAGGGCTGAATGCTATTGCTCGATATCTTTCGGGTGGGGCGAATACTCAATTAGAGGGGCATCTACCCGTTCCCGTGATTGTATTCTGGCAAGATCTGATTGCCTTGCTACTATTAGTGCCCTGGATTGTAAAACGGGCCAAAGTTTCGCTGATCCCTTCGCATATTGGTTTGCATTTAGCGCGCGTGGTAGCGTCAGCAATGGCGATTATGGCTTGGTACTATACCTTGCTCTATATGCCCATCTCACAAGCAGTTGCCTTGAGTGTGATTGGGCCGATGCTGGGCGTACTAGGTGCTAAAGTGTTTTTAAAAGAACGCGTTGGCTGGCTACGAGCAGGCATTATTTTACTGAGCTTAAGTGGTGCTTGTTTATTGGTTAAGCCCAACGTGGCATTTTTGAGTAATCAATCTAATACTTTGGGTTTGTTGTGTCTGGTACTTGCGTCTTCATTTTTTGCAATTGCAAAACTGTTAACCCGTCGCCTAGCGACTTTAGGTGAAACGGCGCAATCACTCACCAGTTATTTATTTATATTTATTGTGCCGGTTTCTTTGATCCCCGCCATGGCGAATTGGGTAATGCCACTGGGTGCGCATTTGCCATGGTTATGTTTGGCAGGGGTGCTCACGGCATTGGCCATTTATTGTGTTAGCTGCGCTTTAGTGCACGCAGAGGTGAGCTTTTTAGCACCATTTGATATTTGTCAGTTTATGCTAAATGCTGCGATTGGTTACTTAGCCTTTATGGAGATCCCTTCCCCTTGGGCAATTTGGTTACTTATCGCCTTTTTGGGTTTCACTTTAACAGTCAAACCCAAACGAGCTTAAAATGTTGGGCTAGGGCTTTTATCCTCAGCAGGCTTAAGGTTCTGGCTACCTTCTTGTGATGGCATTGCAGAGGTTGTCGTTGAAGCCGTAATCGAGCGCCATAGTAACGTTTTGGCATAAAATTTTTCTTTGATGAATTGTTTAATATCGGATGCGCTAATCTGGGGGTTAACCCAGCCAAAGCTGTTAGAGTATCGTCTTTCTTTGCGATTACGTTCTTCATAATAATTCGCTAATTCATCAAAAACTTCATTCAGCTTAATTGAATTCATAGTCAACGAGCTGAAACGGCATTCAGAGCAAACCGCTAACACATTGGCACTAAAATAGACGGTTGTATTATGTGCCAAGACAAATGCACGCTTCGCAAAATTGTGATTATTCAGAAATAAACCATGAAACAAATCAGGCTCTTCTTTGGCGCTAGCATAAAGCTTTTCCAAAGCATTAACCCAGGCGCATAAACCATTGAGTTCATCCGAATTGGGTTTACAGAGTCTTATTGCATAGGTGAGCAGCTGAGGACCCACAGTGGGGTAGAGTGCAATGATAGATTGCTTAATGCTTTTTGGCACGGATAAATAGATATCCCATTCTTGCGAATCTCTTGGCTGCGCATTCGGCATTTCACAACCGATATAATCGATAAACTTATTGATATCAGTCATTTCGCTCGCAGATAACCCAAGATGTGGTTCTTCTTCATGTGAAAGAAGCTGCTCTTGAATAAATGATTGGCTAATTCGCTGGCTAAAGCTCTTGGAAACAGTCGATAACTTACCTAGTGTGTATTTACTGTATTCGCCATTTAGACCTAGGCCTTTGAGCAGAGTATCTAGTAATGCGTTGGTGCCAATTTTAACGGGGCCTTTAATCATTCTTTTTCCTCCAAAGCGAGGGAATCTTCAGTTTCCAATATGGGGTCCAGCTCAACTTTTTCAATTTGCTGGAAGCGTTTGGTGATTTTTTGCGATGAGATATGCACTTGCTCGGCATCATCATTCGCTTGACGTAAATGCTGTGACAAGTTTGTCATGCGCTTGTCAAAACGGGTGAAATCTTGCGCCAATAGACGTAAGTGTTCTTGAATAACGTGAACTTGTTGTCTCGTTGCTGAATCTTTCAATACACTGCTGGCGGTCGTTAAAATGGCCATCATGGTAGAAGGGGACGCAAGCCATACTCGCTGTTGCCATGCATATTCGACTAAATCAGCATGATGTGTGTGAATTTCGGCAAATATTGCTTCAGCCGGAATAAACATGATTGCCCCGTCACTGGTTTCACCGGGAATGATATATTTTTGGCTGATATCTTGAATGTGCTTCTTAATATCGATTTTAAATTGATGTTTGGCTGCGGTGCGTACCGATTCATCATTCGTTAGATCAAGATACTTCTGATAGTTTTCAAGGGGAAATTTCGCATCGATAGCCAATTTACCCGTTGGGGGTGGCAATAATAATAAGCAGTCAACGCGCGCTGAATTCGATAGCGTGCATTGTAATTCGTAACAATGCGCAGGCAATACATTTTGGATCAGTACATTTAATTGCACTTCGCCAAAAGCACCGCGTGAACGTTTATCGGCTAATAAATTTTGTAACCCAACCACGTTTTGCGATAAATCCGTGATCTTCTTTTGTGCGTCGTCAATAATCGCTAAGCGTTGTACGATATTGGTAAAGGTTTCATTGGTCTTTTCAAAGCCTTTGCTCAATTTGATTTCCACGGCCTCGCTAATTTTAAGCAGATTTTGTGTAGTACCTTGATTTAATTTATCAAACTGATCAGAAAGATGCGTGGTAGTACGCTGTAAGCTATTATGAATTTGCTTATCCAACTCATGAAAGTTGTCACGCATGGTTGCTTGTAATTGATGTAAGTTACGTTGTTGCATTTCATTATTTTGTTGCGAAAAAGTGATAAGTGACTCACTCATGCGCTGTTGCTGAACAACTTGCTCTTTTAAAATACTTTGGATAATTTGCTGACATTCAGATGTGACTATCTGTTCTAGCTGGGCTGCAAAAGGCTGACTTTTTTGATTCATGCGCACTAAAAGCACAAGCAGTGTGACTAGCATGAGTGCTGATATTCCAGCTGCTAACATCAGCAAAATTTCTAAATTCATGATGGTTTTTCATTGAGATTGGATGAGGCCAAGCTTAGCAATATTCTCGCTTGAAATCGACCATGTAAAACAATATGGTTAGTTCAATAACGTTTGTTCATTTTCGCCGTCTTTTTCAATTAGGCGCTTAAGTTGTTTGAGTGCTTCAGCTTGGAGCTGACGAACCCGTTCTCGGGTGAGACCGATTTCCATTCCCGTTTGATCTAACGTGGTGGCATCATGGCCTTGTAAACCATAACGACGTATTACAACTTCACGTAGTTTAGGGGATAGATTGCCAAGCCAGCGCTCAACATTTTGTTGTAAATCCTGTGCCGCAAATTTATCGAGCGGATCATATTCTTGTCCATCGGTGAGTGTTTCCAATAAAGGCTTGTCAAAAACATCTGAAATCGGCGCATCAATCGAAATGGTTTTTTCATTCAGTGCTAGTATGTTTTCAATTTCCTCAGGGGAGCGCTGCATCGCCATCGCGATATCGGATGCCGTCGCTTCGTGATCAAGAATTTTGGTTAATTCACGTCCTTTGCGCAAGCAAGCATTCACTTTTTTGACTACGTGAATGGGCACACGCACTGTTCTGGATTGGTTCATAATGGCGCGTTCAATGGTTTGCTGGATCCACCAAGCACCGTAGGTTGAAAATCGAAAGCCTTTTTCAGGATCGAATTTTTCAACAGCGCGCATTAGGCCTAAGTTGCCTTCTTCAATCAGATCTAAAATCGGTATACCGCTTTTAATGTAACGCTTTGCAATTTTAACCACGAGCCGCAAATTGGATTTGATCATTTGCTGTCTTGCGGATTCATCACCTTGGCGTAAACGACGAGTGTAATAGATCTCTTCATCCTTGGTGAGCAAAGGAGCAGTACGAATTTCTTTATAGTACTGTTCGATTAAATCAACCGTTTCGGGATGAAATTCATAGGATTGTTCTTGATTCGGCACAGAAGCTTCATCGCCGGGTTTGAGTTGTAACGCGGCTTGCGCTTTTTGATTACTCTTTGTGCCGAAATTCCACTTATCGTACATAGTAGAAGGCCTCTATCGCAAGACGTATACCAGTCATAGCCATTATCGACCTCTTTTTGGGGTTGCTTTAGGCTGCTTTCCAGTCTATGGACATGCCTTCGATCAAATCCCATATGCCAAGTAGTTTGTGAGTGAAATCGGTGATGTAGATTTGCTCATTGATCTGATGAAAAAAGAGTCCACCTGACGCTTTTGATTCAAGTGACTGCACGTACTTATTGTAAGCATGTAAATTTTTCATCGTTGTACTTAATCCCAGCTCTTGATTGGTAAAGTGGTTAAGTCAATAGCTTATCGGCCAAAAGCGCGCATGCCTAACCCTTTTACAAGTGAGTGAGTGTTGATTAAACTACGCGCTGCTATTGCATTCAGGTGCGCACAACGCGAATGCAATCAGCAGGGTAATGGAGTTACTAATTAATTGAGGTGGTAGTATGTTTGCATTTTTAGAAAAAGACACTTTCCCTTGGTGGTATACCTTAGTTAAGTGGGGGATCCCACTAGGTCTTGCTGCTTCTACCGGTGTAGGCGCTGGTTTGATGTTAACGGGTACAGTCGGCATGCCTGCATTCTTTGGTATGTTAAAATGGGCGCCTGCATTTTTCTCGAGTCTTGAAGGATTTAGTGCTATTGCAGTACTCGGTTTGACATCGACTGTGTTAGCGTCAACCGTTGGTGTAGTGTCGTCATTTATATTGCGTGGCAGCATTTTGTTTCCGCTCACCGAAGCAATTGCGAGCAATTCGCAACATACCAAAGAGAGTATGACGAAGGAACACTTAACGTTAACGCAAGCGCTCGAAGAAAAATTAGCCAAAACGGGAAATGCTTTGCAACAAACCGACGCTAAACTCGCATCGATTACAACGCAGTACGATCATTTGCGTGGTGCATTTGATGAGCGTGAAGCGCATGAAAAATCGAGATTGAAAGCGAGCATTGATAAGAACGCTGCTGCAGCTAATCAAGGTTTAATTCCAACACCACCCGCAACGGTTACTCAAGCGCCTGCTACTAAGCGTGTTAATCCTTAATACGTTGAAATTGGCATCTGGTATTCGTACGAGATGCCACCTCAAAGAGGTCTACAAACAATTCGTGGTTTACAAATCGGTGTTTTGTCAGCGTTATTGAGATTCTGCAAGCTTTGTCGTAAGCGTTGATTTTCTTGTTTAAGTGTTTCAAGTGCTTGGGTAAGATAATTGAACTGGTTCATATGATGTTCATAAACTCTGATGATTTCGAGCATTTGCTGTTCAGCAAAAGTCATGGTTATTTCCTTTTAAATCGCAGTCCTATAGCTAATACTAGGCTTCTTGAGCGTTTTTAGTCTAATGACACAGGTTTATGTCCTATAAAGCGTGAAATGGGGTGGCAAGAGGTGCTAAAATTGCCTGATATTTTTCAACTAACTTAGTCTAATGACAAAATGGAGTACGCAATGACTGACCACGTTGTTACCACTTTACAGCCGACTCGTTTTGCTGGAGCACTACCACAAGCTCGCCATCAAACGATCCCAGTTAAGATTGGTAATGTCACGATTGGCGGCGGAGCGCCCATTGTTGTTCAGTCCATGACCAATACCGACACGGCAGATGCAGAAGCCACCGCGAAGCAGTGTTTTGAACTTTATCGCGCAGGTTCTGAACTCGTGCGGATCACGGTTAATAACAAAGAGGCAGCGCAAGCTGTGCCGCATATCTATGAAAAACTGGTGAAAATGGGGTGGGATGCACCGCTGTTGATTGGCGATTTTCACTATATTGGCCACCAATTGTTAACGCAATTTCCTGACTGTGCTGCGTTATTAGCTAAATATCGTATTAACCCAGGTAATGTTGGGTTTGGCGATAAACATGATGGCAATTTTGCAACCATGATTGAAGTGGCATTAAAACATGATAAACCCGTTCGTATCGGCGTAAACTGGGGTAGTTTAGATCAAGATCTCGTCGTGCGACTAATGGATGAAAATGCCAAACGCACACAGCCTAAATCGGTTGCCGAAGTGACGCGAGAAGCGTTAGTGATGTCTGCATTGTTAAGTGCAGAACAAGCTGAAAAAATCGGCATGAGCCGGAATAAGATCGTTTTAGCGTGCAAAGTCAGCAAGGTGCAAGATCTGGTTTCCTTATACATTGAGTTGGCGCGTCGTAGTAACTATGCCTTACATTTGGGGCTTACCGAAGCCGGCATGGATAGCAAAGGAATTATCGCAACTGCAGCGTCATTTGCGATTTTATTACAGCAAGGGATTGGCGATACCATTCGTGCTTCATTAACGCCTGTACCTGGGGGCGATCGCACCAAAGAAGTGCATGTGTGCCAAGAAATATTACAAAGCTTAGATTTGCGTGCGTTTTCGCCCATGGTGACCGCATGTCCAGGATGTGGTCGCACCACTTCCAGCTTCTTTCAAGAGTTAGCGCAACGTATTCAGCACCATGTACGCGATAACATGAAAGATTGGCGTGAAAAGTATTCTGGTGTTGAGAATATGACGTTAGCGGTTATGGGTTGCGTGGTGAATGGCCCTGGGGAAAGTAAACATGCCAATATTGGTATTAGTTTACCTGGCACCGGAGAATCACCTGCGGCACCGGTATTCGTTGATGGTCAAAAATATAAAATTTTACGTGGCGATAAAATTGCGGAAGAGTTTATCGAGATTGTCGAGAATTACATTGAGCAGAAATATTCGGTAGCATAAATCTCCTGCGCTTCTCGCTAAAGCGAGAAGCGCGGGATTTGGTTATTTAATTATTCTTCCCATAAGCAATCCTCACTCCCTGCAACACCAAATCAGGAAATATCGCATCAAACAATTGATCGCTTTCATACAATTGCGCAAACCCACCGGTTCCAAGTACCGTTGGTTTTTTTCCTTCAAACATTTCCTGCGTAATCGATGCAACAATCTCACGAATAGCGCCGCGATGCCCGTAATAAAGTCCTGCTTGAATATTGGAAGTTGTGGTTTGTCCTAAGGCATTTGCCGGTTTAAGAATGCGTACAGGGGGTAAATTCGCCGTATGCTCATTTAAGGCACGCATTTGCATTTGAAGCCCCGGCATAATCGCGCCACCTAAGAACGTACCATTGGCGGCAATCACTTCAAAATTGGTCGCGGTACCCAAATCGACAATGATCACATTTTTTTCAGGAAATAAATGATGTGCTGCAATGGCATTAGCGATCCTATCAGCCCCCACTTCCGAGGGGTTTTTATATTTGATTTGTAAGCCAGTTTTAACCCCTGCTTGCAAGACAAAAGGCTCTAAACCAAAATATTTTACAAAGGCTGAACGAATAGAGTAATCCAATGAAGGTACGACTGAGCAATAGGCGATATCTTTGATCTGTTCACTGGCAATGTTCATTTCGCGCAAATAGTTTTTTAAGAACAGCCCCAGTTCATCAGAGGTACAGCGATTGGTGCTAGGGTAGCGAAATTGAAATGAGAGTTGCTCTCCTTGAAAGATCCCACCATAGATATGAGAGTTGCCGATATCTAAACAAAGTAGCATTTCCGACCTCTTAACTAACTGATTCTTTATTGTCAATGAGCCGTATCTTACCAATATGTACGGCTGCTAATAAACGGTTTTGCCATTGCTCAATGTAATCGACGGTGATTTGGCGTTCTTGCAAATAGGCCAATAACTGCGCTTTCGTTGTGCACTCAAGCATGCCTTTTGCAAATTGGTCTGCCTGTTTACGCTCTATTGGCGTTAAACGGCTATTGCGTGAACTCATCGCAAGACCGCTGTCTTCTCGAATAGTCGGGCAGGCAATGATCTCAATGTCTAAAAATAAGGCTTCTACCATGCCTTTGACCAAGGTTAATTGCTGAAAGTCTTTTTCACCGAAGTACGCACGGGTAGGTTTTACCAAATTGAGTAGCTTTAGCACAATCGTGAGCATGCCAGTAAAATGCCCAGGGCGACTCGCACCTTCAAGTAGATAACTAAATTCATGTTCACTCACTTGATAGCGGTAGTGATCAGGGTAGAGGTCTTTGTATTCAGGATAGAATACATAATCAACGCCAAGGCTTGTGGCCATTGCGAGATCGTCGTCAAAGGTTCGTGGGTATTTTTCTAAATCGCACTGATCATTAAATTGTGTGGGATTGACAAAAACACTGAGAACGGTGAGCTCATTCTGTGTTAATGATTGTTCCAGCAAGGTTTGATGGCCGCGATGCAAATTACCCATCGTGGGCACAAACCCCACGGTTTGCGCTTTAGGAAACGTTTTGCGCAAATGTTGCCACTCGCGCACGGTGTTGATGACTTTGGTCATATTAAGCCTCGTAGCTGTGTTCTTTAATACACGGGAAGCTATGGTCTTTCACTTCAGAATCGTATTGATCAAGCGTGTCTTTAATTAAAGAAAACCCTTCCATAAAGGTTTTTAAGAATTTGGGTTTATGGGTTTGTAAACCTAACATATCTTGCAACACTAACACTTGGCCGTCGGTGTAGGGGCCTGCACCGATCCCAATGGTTGGGATAGCGAGTGCTTGGGTAATTTTTTCAGCCAATTTATAAGGTATGCATTCCAAAACAATGGAAAAGCAACCGGCTTCTTGCAGAGCAAGGGCTTGTTCGACAATTCTGTCAGCGGCTTGCTGGTTTTTACCTTGCACCTTAAAGCCACCCAAAGCATGCACGGATTGTGGGGTTAAACCGATGTGTCCCATGACAGGGATCCCGGATTTTACGATATGGGTAATGATGTCGGCATTATCATCGGCACCTTCTAATTTGATAGCATGGCTACCGGCCTTCATCATTTGATCGACCGTTTCCATGGTTTGTGATAACCCTTTGCGATAAGAACAAAAAGGCATATCGCCAACAATAAACTTTTTAGGCGCGCCTCGTGAGACTGCTTGGATATGTTGCAGCATCATATCAACCGTGGCGGGCAATGTTGTACCATGGCCATGGATCACCATCGCGGCGCTATCACCGACTAAAATACAATCAATTTTGCTTTGGTTAACGATTTGCGCAGACCAATGATCGTAGCAGACAATCATGCTGATTTTTTTGCCTGCGTCTTTCATATTTTTAAAATCGATAATGTTCATACAGTTTCCTCATGCTTAACATATTGCAGTACCGCTTGGTAAATAGGGAGAAAATCGTCATCTTGCAGTGCATTTAAGTGAGCCGCAATCGTGGCTTTATCACCGCGAACTAATGGGCCTGTTAGGCAATTATTAGGGGACGCCAGGATATTTTTCATAATTTGTTTAAAGTAAGGCACGGCAGTTTCTGGTGGAATGTTGAGTGTGTCAGTGAATGATTGAAACATTTTTTGCCAAACTAAACAGGTAAAGTTACCGCTGATCACACACATCGCATGGTAATAGGTTTTGAGTGCTGCGGGGATCACCTGTGCTTGATTAGGCAGATGCGGCAATAATTCGGCCAGAATAGGCGCGTTTTCAGACAAAATAAACGGCACGGATTGATAGGTTGCCAAATCATATAGCTGATGGGTAAACGTCATTAAAGGGTGAGCACCCTGTACGTTGGGTAAGTTAAGTTGACCTGAAAAATGCACCCAGGTTTTATGATCATTGGGTGTTTGCCATTTTTTCGCAAAAGATGATATTGCCGTGTCTTTAATGAGTAACAGAATATGCGTAGCTTGTGAGATGGCGTCTTTAAGGGTACTTTCGTGATGGGTTTTGCGAGCCCATTGTTGATAGGGGATTTTTAATAGCGATAGATAATGGCAGAAATGCGTTGCCATGCGGCCAGAGCCGATAATAAGATATTGTGTATTCGGTACCTGTCTCATCGATCAAGTCCTTCATTTTCTTCTCATTTTATTATTATGCGTTGTTGCCTGCGTTCATCTCGCTGCAGTTGTGTATAAAACATACACGCCTTTGATCGAGAACTTGGCGCCTAGCCTAATAACAAAATGATTTGAAAATGTTATTAATGTTAATAACAGTCACTTTTGTCATTGCCCTAAGGTCAATGCAATGAAGCTATGGTAAGGGGGATTTTCAAGAATATCAATGGGATTTACTGACTAACTAACTGACTTGCTAGACACTGTGCACGTTCGACTTGGGTGACTGTCATGTGGTTACTGTATAACCGTCTGGCCTCAATGGCGCTGTGTAAGCCGCTATCGGCTGCCAGGCTAGTCCAAGCATAGGCATGGATTAAATCGTGTTCAACGCCTTTACCATTGTAATAAAGGGATGCGAGGTTAAACTGGGCTAAGGCGTTACCTTTATGAGCCGCCTGTTCGTACCATTTGGCAGCAAGTTGGTAATTCTTAGGGGTGCCAATGCCTTGATTGTAACAAAGTCCCAATAGGGCCTGTGCTTGTGTATGACCTCTTTCTGCTGCCATACGAAAATAATGTGCAGCTTGTCGGAAATCCTGTGGTACACCACGACCATGTCGATACATACGACCTAAGGTGGTCATGGCAAACATATCGCCATGTCCTGCGGCTTTGGCTAGCCAGTATAAAGCATCGGGTAGCAATCGTTGTTTATAGAGGATCCGACCTAACAGCGACTGCGCTTCCAGATGATCCTGTGTTGCGGCAACCGTTAACCATTTTACGCCATTTTTTTCGTTATAAGGTACGCCATTTCCAGAAGATAACATGGCACCATAATGAAAGGCTGAATGAGTATCGCCTTGTAAAGCCGCTAATTCATACCAATAAGCCGCTTGTGAAAAATCCTTTTCAAAGAGCGTACCTTCGAAATACCAATTGCCTAATAAGATCTGCGCAGGCAGATAACCTTGATTGCCTGCAGCGCTATACCAATACACGGCTTGTGGAATATCGACGCGCATGCCTTTTCCATATTGTGCGCGTTCAGCTAGTCGTAATTGTGAGGCTAAATGACCATTATTTCCTGCTCGTTCATACCACATCCAGGCTTCATTCATTTGCCCATAACGTTCATAGCCTTCTGCAAGTGCGACCATGGCATCAGTGTAATTTAATTCGGCAGATGCGATAAGCCATTTTTTAGCGGTGGGTGGATCAGTTTGCAGTAATGCACAACCCATGCGATAAAATTTTTCAGCGTCATGCATGTTTTTGACATCAAAAACACACTGCGCAAGATGACAGGGGTCGACTTTTAAATAGTGGATACAAATGTCTTTGTCACAGGGGACTAAAATGGTATTGGCAACAAGGGTTTGCGCTGCAATGGAAAGCATTAGACTGGTCAAAAGCTGTATTTTTTTCATCCATGATCCTAAAGGGCGCAGGCTTATTTTTTCCTTTATACCTTAATAAAATAGTCCTAAGTGCCGATTTTTTCTATAGCGGTATATCAAATAAACCAACCAAGGTGTAATTATGCGCAAGTACAAAACGGCTTTTTTTATTCTGAACGCGCTATGGGCGAGTGAGGCATTTTGTGCGAGCAGTGAAACGCCGACTACGCCTGCACCAGAGCAACCTGCAGCCACTCAGCCTGCGACAAACAACACTGAGGCACCCAAAAAAAGTGGCGCTGAGCAAGCGCCTAATGAAATTAAAACGGATTTTGATAAAACCAATATTTTAGATATCCAAGCTGAAGCCAAGGCAGGAAATGTGACTGCGCAATTCTTTTTAGGCATGCTTTATTACGAAGGACGGATGGTTAAGAAAGATCCTAATCTAGCTGTGTACTGGATCAAGAAAGCGGCTGAAGCAGGGTACGTGGATGCACAATACAATCTGGGCATCTTGTACTTAAAAGGCAGTGGTGTTACTACTTCTAATTCTTCAGCTATTCAATGGTTTCAACGAGCAGCCGCTGCCGGAAATGTTCCAGCAATGTATAACTTGGGCATTATTTATAATCAAGGTCTTGGTGTTGAAAAGAATTTTAAAGTGGCTAATAGCTGGTTTGAAAAGGCCATCGATAAAGACTATGCCCCAGCAAAGTATGCCTTAGGCGTAAACTACAGCAAAGGCAATGGAACAGATTTAAATGAAGCGAAAGCGATTGAACTATTTGAGTCTGCTGCAAAACAAAACTACGATTTTGCTTTATATGGTTTAGGTGTGGCTTATTTTAATGGCCTTGGTGTTGCCAAGGATATTCCTAAAGGGATTGAGTACTATAAGAGAGCGGCTGAATTAAATAACATCGAAGCGATCTTTTTTATGGCGGATCTTTATCGTATTGGTAAAGATGTTCCTGTAGACAAGGCGGCTTATATACAATGGTTACAAAAAGCGGTTGATTTAGGTGATAATAAAGCATTAGTCGCTTTGGCGCTTGCCTACCGAGATGGAGTTGGCACACCAGTTAATTATGAAAAGTCGAATGAGTTACTACTTAAGGCTGCTGGCGTGAATTACGGCCCTGCGATGTATCAACTGGGTGTGGCATATGAAAAGGGGCTTGGCGTTCCTCAAAATCGATTGACAGCATTAGAATGGTACGAAAAAGGTGTTTTGCAAAAACATGGCGCTGCTCAATTTAAAGCTTATCAATATTATATGGAAGGTTTTGGTACCAAAAGGCAGCAAGCCGGTGCGGAAGAATTACTTAAGTCGGCGTTAATGCAAAGTGATCCAGAAGCGATGATTTACTTAGGTCGCGCTTATCTTAAAGGTGAAAAGGGAATTGAGCTTAATCCCAAAAAGGGCTGTGATTGGTTCAAAAAAGCAGCTGAATATCATATTCCTGAAAGCTACCTTCCCCTCGGTGTTTGTTATCGAAGTGGTCAGGGTGGCGAGCAAAGTTATCCTAAAGCGAAAGAATTTTTCTTAAAAGCTATTGAAGAGAGCAATGGCGGTACTGAAAATGGTGAGGCTGAAAGTGAACTAGGTCGTCTGTTTCTTGATGCTTTAGGCCAAGACCAGAATGATGCAGAAGCAATGAAATGGTTTGAAAAAGCCGCTGCAAGAGGCAATACAGACTCGCAGTATCAACTGGCGATGGCATATCGTGTTGGTCGAGGGTTAACCAAAGATGAAGCGAAATCAAAGTCGTATTTTGAAAAAGCCGCCGAGCAAAAGCATACTGGAGCTTCTTATGAATTAGGCATGATCTACTTACAAGGTGAGATTGCTCCCAAAGATGAGAAACGGGCTGTTCAATTATTCACACAAGCCGCTTATGCAGGGGATCGGGGCGCACAATATCAGTTAGCTTTGTGTTATCGTGATGGAAAAGGGGTTGCAGTTGATAAAGCGCAAGCATATGCTTGGCTAAAAGTTGCCTCCG
>CAZCXZ010000022.1:0-36320 GCA_964502705.1 Uncultured Candidatus Berkiella sp.
TTGTGCCAATTCAAACAATTTATACCCTTTCGCTATGGCTGCATGGTTAAACACATTTTTGACGATATGACCTAGTGAAGCAAATGGTGAAACACTTTCATGTCGATAAGTATCAAGCAGCATTTTTTGCGTCACATTCATATTCGCTTTAATTTCTTCCACGCTATAACCTAATGCAAGCAGCGCAGCACTGAGCCCACCAACTGATGATCCATAGCAATCATCGATACCTTGCAGTAAGCCATTATTTTCTAAGGTCTCGAATACCGTTTCATATGCCACTCCCTTGATACCTCCACCACTTAAAACGAGGTGTTTAGGGTGAGTATTAGCTTGTTTAGGCAACAGTTGATCTTGAGTGGCTTGTTCTGGCAAGACATCTTCTGGAATATTATCTAGATCTTTATCACTGAGAATTTCTGATGCATTTTCAGCGGATTTGCCTTTAGCTATCACATGGTTAAGATCTTTAATATAATTTTCTAGTTCAGCGTTATTGAGCTTCTTAATCTCAGTTAGTAAGACATTCAATTTCTTTTTGATATCGTCTTTAAATGCCTCATCAAATTGATTAACAATTTCATCGAGTAATCGTTGTTGTTTATTTTGTGCAAGCTCTGCTCTTGTTTTGCTTACGCCAAAATCTTGCGTATCAGGGTATAAGCCATTCTTGTAAGCTAATGTAATAGCTGCTTGTAGCATAAACTGCGTTAATTGATCTCTGATGATTTTCTTTTCATGCGCTTTCATAGGTCAACCATTTACAAGCTATTTGTAGAATTAGTCAAAAATTGCCCGCCAAAAGTTCACAGAGATAGTATTCATTAGCCTCTGCTCTAATCAATTAACCCTATTTGCTGTATATGCAATTTACGTTACCATTCGGATGTTAACAATTCTTGATTTATTAGAATACTTTCTACCTTGTAAAAGAAATCACAAATAGGTTCTCACTGACATAAGTTCGCTAAAATGTTGCATCTAACTGACGATGAGGCACCTCGATCAATCCTAAGCAAGAAGGGTATCAAAGTGAATGGTTGACAATAAGTTATTTCTTTAAAACCCCTTTGAATTAACCGTTAGGGGCTAAACTATATAATAAATCCCTCCTGGAGATGTTTAATGAAAACCATGAAAGCAGCCGTGTTTGTAAAACCAGGTAAAATTGAGCTTCAAGAAAGACCCATTCCTACAGTAGGGCCAACCGATGCCCTTATTAAAGTCACAACCACAACAATTTGTGGCACAGACGTACATATTCTCAAAGGCGAATATCCAGTGGCTCCTGGCCGGATTGTTGGACATGAGCCTGTTGGCGTTATCCATGAACTGGGATCGGCGGTAACTGGTTATAATATAGGTCAACGCGTTATTGTTGGTGCAATTACCCCCTGTGGGCAGTGCTATTCCTGTTTAGATCACCATCAAGCCCAATGTGGTGGTAAAGCCATGGGTGGCTGGCGCTTTGGTAATACCATTGATGGGTGCCAAGCAGAATACTTTCTTGTCCCTTTTGCCATGGCTAACTTAGCGCTAGTACCTGATGAATTAAGTGATGAAGAGGTACTCATGTGCCCGGATATCATGAGCACAGGATTTGGCGGTGCTGAGAGTGGCCAAATTAAAATTGGCGATGCCGTTGCTATCTTTGCGCAAGGCCCAATAGGGCTTTGTGTGACAGCGGGTGCGAAACTCAAAGGTGCCAGCAAGATCATAGTTATCGATAATATTCCTAGAAGATTAGAAATGGCAAAACAATTAGGTGCTGACATTACTATTGATTTCTCTAAAGCAAATCCCATCGAAGAAATCATGAAACATACTAACGGCATGGGTGTGGATGTTGCCGTTGAAGCTCTCGGAGTACAAAATACTTTTGAAAACTGTTTGCGCGCATTAAAGCCTGGTGGAACACTATCAAGTCTTGGTGTCTACTCAGGTAAATTATCACTTCCTATTGATGCTTTTGCGGCAGGATTGGGTGACCATAAAATCGTTACCACATTATGTCCAGGTGGCAAAGAACGTATGAGAAGATTGATAAGTATAATCCAATCTAACCGCGTTAATTTGAAGCCATTAGTAACGCACCGATTTTCACTCGACAAAATTGAAGAAGCTTATGACTTATTTGCTAATCAGCGAGATGGTGTTCTTAAAGTCGCAATCATACCATAGGCGATGAATAAAGGGATAATACATGAAATTGACCTTTTTAGGTGCTACTGAAACCGTAACTGGCTCTAAATATCTGCTTAGTTATAACTCAAAGAAAATCTTAATAGATTGTGGGTTGTTTCAAGGATATAAAGAATTACGTTTACGGAATTGGAGTAGCCTGCCAATTGATCCTAAAAAAATCGATGCTGTCATCTTAACACATGCTCACATCGATCATTCAGGCTACTTGCCACTCTTAATGAAAAATGGATATTCAGGGCCCATTTACGCCTCTAGAGGCACTACAGAACTATGCCGTATTATGTTACCTGATAGTGGCCACATTCAGGAAGAGGATGCATATCGAGCCAATAAATATGGTTACTCTAAGCATAAAATTGCACTTCCACTGTACACGCAATTAGAAGCTGAAGAAGTTTTAAAACAATTTGTACCTGTAGAGTTTGAACAACCTTTTAAAATAGACCAAGATTTTCAATTTACACTCTTACCTGCAGGACATATTCTCGGTGCATCAATAGTTGAAATCATTGCTAATAAGAAAAAAATTGTTTTTTCAGGAGACCTTGGCCGACGCAATGACCCTATTATCGATGGACCAACACGTATAGAAAGTGCCGATTATCTCATCGTTGAATCAACCTACGGCAATCGCTTACATGACAAAACGTCGCCATTTCAGGAATTAAAAACCACTATTCTTAACACGGCTAAACGCGGCGGTAGTGTTATCATTCCAGCATTTACTGTAGGTCGCGCACAAACAGTTCTATATTATATTCATCAGCTTAAATTAAAAGGCGTTATTCCTGATATTCCGGTCTTTGTCGATAGCCCAATGGCAACTAAAGTGACCCACTTATTAGATCATTTTATAGGCGAGCATCGTCTCACTAAAAAGCAGTGTAAAGAAATCACTGAGACGGCTTCCTATATATCAACAATTGAAGAATCAAAACAAATTGATAACTATGTTATGCCGATGATTATTATATCTGCAAGTGGTATGGCAACAGGTGGACGTGTTTTGCATCACCTTAAAGCTTTTGCTTCCGATCAAAGAAATACCATTTTATTTACTGGCTTTCAAGCAGGCGGAACACGTGGCGCAAGAATGCTAAATGGAGAAACTGAAATTAAAATACATGGTAAAATGGTACCAATTCATGCAAAAGTTGAAAATTTAACTAATATATCTGCACATGCGGATTATGAAGAAATACTCTTTTGGTTATCGCATTTTAAACAAAAGCCAAAATTAGTGTTCATCACACATGGTGAGTTTAACGCTGCGACGTCATTAAAGGAAAAGATTGAACATCAATATCATTGGCGTTGCGTTATTCCAACTTATATGCAAACGGTTGAATTATAATAATGTCGAAAGCGAATACACTGATATTAAAGCCCTTGGGTATAAACACCTACAAGGAAGCCGTTGTGTATGTGCGCAAAGATTGTCACGTTTGTCGTTCTGAAGGGTTTGAGGTTCAAGCCCGGGTTAAAGTTGTGCATAAAAAAGGAATTATTTTGGCTACGCTTAATACCATTAATTCCGACTTGCTAACGCCACATGAAGCGAGTCTTTCTACATTTGCTTGGGAACAGCTCGGCGCTGCCATGGGTGACGAAATTCAGATTTTCCATCCCGATCATCTTAATTCACTTGATTATATAAGAGGCAAAATATATGGTCATGAATTAACAAGATCGCAAATGAGTGAAATCATTAAAGATGTGGTTGCAGGTTCATTATCCGATATTCATATTTCCGCGTTTTTAGCCGCAACCGGGAATGGGCGCTTTTCAAAAAATGAAATCTTATATTTAACTGAATCAATGATTGAAGCGGGTAATAGAATTGCTTGGAATAAAGATCTTATCGTTGATAAACATTGTATTGGCGGCTTACCAGGAAATAGAACCACACCCATCGTGGTACCCATTGTTGCCGCATTTGGTTTAATTATTCCTAAAACGTCATCACGGGCAATAACCTCCCCTGCTGGCACTGCAGATACGATGGAAGTCTTTACGCCAGTATCCCTCGATTTAACCGCAATGCGTAAAGTTGTTGAAAAAGAAAATGGCTGCATGATTTGGGGAGGCTCTGTCAATTTAAGTCCAGCAGATGATGTTTTGATCCGCATTGAACGCGCGCTTATTCTCGATAGCGTAGGACAATTAGTTGCTTCGATATTATCAAAGAAAATAGCAGCAGGTTCTTCACACGTTGTCATCGATATCCCTATCGGCACAACAGTGAAAGTTAGAACTCAAGCATCTGCTCTGGAGTTAAAAGATTATCTTGATTCAATAGGAAAAATATTAGGTATACACGTGCAAACACTCTTTTCCGATGGTTCGCAACCTGTGGGCCGTGGTATTGGCCCTGCCCTAGAAGCAAAAGATATATTAGCAGTACTGCAAGGTGATAGCAGTGCTCCTTCAAATTTAAAAGAACGATCTATCCTATTAGCGGGGCAAATATTAGAATGCTCACCGACCGTTGAAAAGGGAACAGGTTATGCTCTTGCCGAAGAAATCTTAAATAACGGATTGGCGTGGAAGAAATTTCAAGCAATATGTACAGCTCAAGGCGGCTTGTTTGATCCACCAACTGCCAAGCATCAGCATACCATCACATCAAATCGAACCGGTACTATCCTTGCTATTGATAACCGTAACTTGAGTAGAATTGCAAAATTGGCCGGTGCACCACAAGCCAAAGCGGCTGGAATAGAATTCCTAGCACCGATCGGAACCAAGGTAAACATCGGTGACCCACTGTTTGTGATCCACGCGCAAACGAAAGGTGAACTAAACTATGCTGTTAACTTCTTATCCAGTGGGCGTGAAGTTTTTAATATAGGTGAAACACCATGAAACCTCTCCTTTTCTCACTCTATGCCCAACCTGCTTATATAAACAAATTTATGCATTCAAACCTTTTTGATTTGGG
This sequence comes from Uncultured Candidatus Berkiella sp., assembly GCA_964502705.1. Lineage (GTDB taxonomy): Bacteria > Pseudomonadota > Gammaproteobacteria > Berkiellales > Berkiellaceae > Berkiella. Next base: position 5,147 of record CAZCXZ010000022.1, read on the forward strand.
CAACCTCACATCACATGATTTTCCAGATGGTGAGTCCTATATTAAATTTAACTCTGATGTTAAAAACAAGCAGGTTATTTTTGTTGCTGCTTTAGACAATCCTAATTCGAAGTTCTTACCTCTGTCATTTGCTTTAAAAGCAGCTAAAGAACTAGGTGCATCCAATGTAGGGCTGGTTGTGCCTTACCTACCCTATATGCGACAGGATAAGCAGTTTTTACCTGGCGAAGCGGTGACATCTCAATATTTTTCCAAAATGCTATCAGAAAGCATCGATTGGTTAGTTACAATTGACCCCCATTTGCATCGACATCAATCATTAAGCGAAATTTATAGCGCAACTTCTTATGTACTACATGCAACTTCGCCTATTTCAAATTGGATACAGCAACACGTCTCCTCTCCTTTGATTATTGGACCTGATAGTGAAAGTGAGCAATGGGTGGCTGATATAGCAAATGCGATTAAAGCACCTTTTCAGGTTTTGAAAAAAGTGAGAAAAGGTGATCGTGAAGTTGAAATCACATTTCCCAATCTCGATCAATATAAGGATTTAACACCCGTTTTAGTTGACGATATTATCTCAACGGGTACCACGTTAATTGAAACGATTAAACATTTAAAAGAGATTAAAATGAAACCCGCTGTTTGTATTGGGGTTCATGCTGTGTTTTCGCATCATGCTTATGAAAACATCTTCGATGCCGGTGCCAAATCGGTATTTACGACGAATACCATCGACGATCCTTCAAATGCCATTGATATTGTTCCACTGATCCTTCAACACTTGAAAGGTAATCTTAAATTGTAATGACGGCTGCTCCTGAAAATCTACCCATCCGTAAGTCATCTAAGGCTTGGTTGGCTTTTTCTAAAGGGTAAATAGTAACTTCCGTTTTAATTGGTATTTGTGGGGCAATTTTGAGAAAGTCTTCGCCGTCTTTTCGAGTCAAATTGGCAACCGAGCAGATATGTCTTTCTCCCCATAATAGCGCGTAAGGTATTGAGGGAATATCTGACATATGGATGCCAGCACAAACCACCGTTCCACCTTTTCTGAGGTTTTTTAATGCCATGGGAACCAATGATCCATCTGGGGCAAAAATAATTGCTGCATCTAACAGTGTGGGTGCCATGGCATCTGAACTTCCAGCCCAGGTAGCGCCTAGGCTTTTAGCAAATGCTTGACCTGTCAAATCCCCTGGCTTAACAAAGGCATAGACTTCTTTACCTTCAAACACGGCTAATTGACTTAAGATGTGTGCGCTGGCACCAAAGCCATAAAAGCCCACCTGACGTGCCGTGGACACTTTGCTTAATGCTCTATACCCAATGAGGCCTGCGCAGAATAGAGGAGCCGCTTGAAGGTCGGGGTAATTCTCTGGTACAGGGAAGCAAAACTGGCTATTAGCGACACAATATTCGGCAAATCCACCATTGAGTTGGTAACCTGTATATTTAGCTTCATCACAAAGATTTTCTTGGCCCTGCATACAATAGGTACAATGGCCACAGCTCCCTCCTAGCCAGGGAACACCTACTCGTTGGCCAATGGTAAAGCCATCAACTGCGGCTCCACATGCTTGGACTATGCCAACGATTTGATGACCGGGAATAAGTGGCAATTTAGGGTCATTTAATTCACCATCGATGATGTGCAAATCGGTACGGCAAATACCACAGGCCTTAACGCGGATCAGCAATTCATGCGCTCCTGGGGTCGGAATGGGAACATCTTGAAGTGTTAATTTTCCTCCCTTTTGGTCTAATACCATTGCACGCATGTCTAATCCTTATTGTTAAGTTAGAATAGTTTCAAATTATCATTAAACTATTGCGTTATTCTTAATATTATAAAGCAAAACTAACTTCTTAATCACGCACCAACACTCATAGAACCAAATATCATTTGCCTAAACCATTCATCAATCATTTCAGCAGCCTTCATCTGAGATGAATTAAAATTTTAGTGAATATTCATTCCCAATCAAGCAGTTAATATTTACCCCAGCTCAAATATTAAGCATTTCTCCTATTACCCCATTCTATACATTTGCGTAACATAACGTCGCATTGTAGCAACCAAGAGAAATCAATATGAACACTGCAGATACATTTGCCCAATCAAATGACTATTATAAAATAGGGTATTTTGTGTGCTTAAGTATTACTGCATTAGCATTAATATTTTTTGATTTATTTCTTATCAGAGGGAAAGCCGGATGTAGTCAGCGTGAGTGTCTCGACTTAGCAGGCACTTTTAAGGGCATATTATCGCTGAGTGCCATTATAGGATTACCTTTTTTAACACTTATATTGTTACAAATTGGCAGTAAATTTAAGTATTTTGCAGCTAAAATAGGCATTGCACTGATCCCTTCAAGCTGTTTAATATTTACAACGTCGTTAATAACCAGTATTGGCAATATTGGATTTCAACCCTACTTAGTATTTGCCTTATACCCCTTTATATTGATGCTCATGAGTTTAGCAGCAGACCATGTAAAATCGGCTAGTACACGTGTATTGCTTAATGCATTCCCCATCGCCCTGATGTTGGGCTTTGTTATTATTGGTTTCTTTGCATTTTTAATACTTTCTCAAAGCTCATAAGATCAAATACCATCGCTAGGGTTATTGCGGCGAGAGTAGCCAAATATCGAGCCAAAACCCAGCTTCATCCCAAATACATGGCTTAATAGTCAACGTTATGTAACCATTCTTAAATCACACATTTGCTTGGTTGTATATATGCCATTATTTTCATTTAAAGCACTTAAAAAAGCGTATTATCAAGTTCAATTTGATGAAAAATTGAACGCTATAATTAACGAAGCTGTAACAGATGCTGAGCGTGAAATTTTTCTATTTGCAAAAGATGAAAAGATAAACGATATACTTGCTGATCTTCTAAAAAATGTGAACCAATTAGTTAACAAGTATAAATTGAATTCTAAAGGTAATGAGCTTTTAAGCCAAGTTAGTAAACAATTCAAACATCGCATAAATTGTTACATTGCAGAAAATATTAAATATCTACCTAATCGAAGCACGACGCAGCCAATGCCCTTTTAAAATGGGCATGGCTGAGCCAGAAAGCGTATCAACAACGTTGCGTTTCTGGAAATCTGAATGTAGCACAGCGCATGTCAAAGTCTTTGGATATCATCAAGCAACATTCAGGTGTGGCAACAACTTGATTAAATGGCTTCTCTAAAAAACAATCCGGAGAAAATTGCAATATCACTTTCGTGAAACGCTCTGGAATGGCACTTAATATTTTTTCTAGCTCACACGTTTCTTTCGTTACAATATCTTTGATATATAAGACACTATCTTTAACTTGATAGACAATCACCCCATTCATCGCTTCAATATAATAAACAGGCTCATGCATTGCATTTAAAGTCGCCACCACCGTTTCTTTAACGATCCCAAAACAATTTGATATAGGAAGTCGATTGAAGTACAAATCCTGCATTAACTGTAAATCATCAGAATCATCCAAATTAAGCTTCCTGAGCGCCAGCGTTTGCTCAACACTCCCATGATGATAAGCAAAGTCATACTCTGTCAGTTTTTTAAAACCAAACGGTTCGTAAAGATACGGCTGATCAGTAAATAGAATAGCAAAATCATAATGCTGGGCTACATAACGTAATGCTTCAGTCATTAGGCTTTTAAAATGCCCTTTTCTTCTAAATGCTTCTTTGGTACAAACGCCATGGATTGCGCCACCACGATAAGGCTTACCCTGAATGATAAAATCAAAGGGTAAAATGCCAAGATGCGCTATGAGATCTTGTTCATGGCGCACAATAAACGGTGTCGAACTTCTATCCCAATAGGCATTATGGCTTCTCCCTAAATCAGCTATCGCCTTAATGCCAGGAAAACAAGAATCCATTAATGTTAAACATTCTTCATATAACGCTGGCTCGACAGCATAATCTGCTATCATTTTTGCTCCTGGAATTTATCACAACGTGATAGATACTTAATAAGGTTTTAAAATTGATATGATAATCCCAGGGTTAAACCTTGCAATACCAGATCATTAGCATGCCCACCCGTACCATCATCAAAAATCTGGAACTGATCAAGCCAATCGCTCAGTTCATAACCAAGTTTAATTGAACAGTTGTGATAATCAATGCCAAACCCTAGCAAGGTTTGAAAACTGAGGGCGCTTAAATTTCTTGCTTTATTATTAATCATGATTATTCTAGATGTGCTATCAGTCAATTCATCTTTAATTGACCAATTCCCCCACAGGTACGCTGTGGTAAAGTTCGCTAATAAATGAAACATCCAGTCTGGATTTTGAAAGGTGGTTAAAGAGGCTTCAATACCTGCTTTAGGGCCTATTCCTTTAAAGTTATTTTTTAGATTCTCCATAACAGAGATTCGGCCTTGCAGACTGGTATAGATATCTTGATCGATCCAGCTGCCTCGCAAACCAATGATTGGACGAAGCCATAATCTATGCGAAATCGCAAACGATTTCGCTAGATCAACATCAATCACATTATAATTGACCGTAAATTCCATTCGGCCAGAGGTATAATAATAGCCAATTGAAGGCTGTGCGATTTTACTGGCCAATAACGTAGGAGTTACTGCGCCACTAGCGGAATCAGACGTTTTCGTGCAGTAGCGGGTATAGCTCAGCTGAGTCTCCCAAGCGCCTTGAGAAGTGAATGCTATTCTAAAACCAGGATCATAATGAAAATTTGCAGTTTGATAAGTAATACTTTGATTAGGCACGTTTCGATCGTTCAGTAACACCCAATCAAATGATTCGGTCATGCGCCAATATAAGGCATCAAAAGAAACTTCATACGCATTCAAGCATGGCGTAAATAAGCAGACTAATCCTATAAGTCGATTTGAAAACGACATGTTCCACCTTGTAATGTCATATCACCATGTAATGGTAGTATTTGGAAGGTTGTTATCCTTAGCTGATTAGCCCAAAATTGGGTTTCAAACCCCAGTTGTAGGGTAAAATTATTCATCTTTTCTAAACACCATTGAACACCTAAAAAGTAGTCAAACATGGCAGTACCAAGCGAAGCATCATTCATGCTCGTGGTAATCTTTGTTGGGGTTATCACACCAAAAAGTGCACTGGGTCTTTGATATGTATCAGTTATTTCCCATTTTCCCCACATCAGTGCGGTCGAAAAATTACCTATTAAGCTGAATTGCGGATGAAATTGCCACAGGGTTTCTATACCAAAACTTGGGCCAATGCCGCGAAAATGATGCTTTACATTTTCGCTTGATTGGTAAATAACGGCATCCCATTTTGCGTTCACTTTTTGATGAATTGTGCCTGCTTTTACACCGACTGTTGGACATAATGTAAATGAACGCCCTACATTAAATGCATGACTCATCTTAAGATCTATCATATGCATGATAAGCTGCCAATCTACATCGGCACCAAAAAAAAGATCTTCACTTAAAAAGCCACTAAAAAATTCAGGGGCAATGATCTGAGCACCTAATGAAACGTTATTATCTTTCTGTGTTGAAAAGTAAGTCCAATACAATCGAGTATCCCAAAAGCAATTTGACGGGCTATATGACAGACCTACACGAAACCCAGGTTCCCAGTTAAATTGATTATTTGGAGGCGTGTAAATAATTTCATTCGCCTCGGGATCGGTTACAATGCTTGCCCAAAAGGAAGATGTCTCTTGTGAGGGATGCCAAACAAGAATATCAATGCTAGGTGTTATCGTGGCTGCAAACGTATTAGATAAGTATAACGTCGATAACAACCATAAAATTGGTTTAAGTGCTTTTTTCATCGTCAATCTTAATTAAAAATGAACATATAAATTTAAAAGACCACCCTGCAAAGACATCAGATTACACAATCTACCCATATTAAATGAATAATATTGCATTTGGTTAAACCAAACCTGCGCCTCGTAACCTAAGCGAAGTGTTGTGTCATTACCCAATACTGACCCAAGCCATTCAACCCCGATTTGTCCTTGCATCATCGTTGCGGCTGTATTAATGCTATCGCTAAAAACCTCTATCGATAAGGGCGTATTATTTTTGTAATGATCTTTGAAACGCCAATGGCCAGAGAGTAAACCTGCTGAAAAGTTTCCAAACAAATTGATCCCCTGTCTTGCGTTGCCGTACAAAAACCACGTGCTATCAAGACCAAGGTAAGGGCCTATTCCCCAAAAATGATTCTTTAAATTTTCAGTTGCTGAGCTGAAATTTGTGGGAACTGTTGGATTTTGCCAATCGCTATCGATATTTTGATTGATAATTGCCGTTTTCAAACCGAATTTTGGACGAACTTTAACGACCGGATCAAAGTTAATATGACGACCCCACTCAATATCCAACGTATGAAATTCAAATGTCCATTTGACTCCCGCATTAAAGTAGTTTGGGCCAAAGCCCGCACCATTCGCGTTGTTAGCATAAAAATTGCCTAAGTAGGCAGAGTATATGCCACCTGACTCGGTGTTTGCGTGACAGGTCTTCTTGGTTTGGTATTGTGTGTAAGCAAGGATTTGATCCCAGTCGCCATTGCCTAAGTCGTAACCAAAGCCCACTCTAAAACCCGCTTGCCAATTAAAGGGGACTTCTAGTAACTCAACGCTTTGATTGGTCGCCTTAGGTGTAATAATTTGTCCCCAATTATCAGCACTGCCCTCTCTTAACTTCCAGAGCAACAGATCGGCAATCACAATAGTTGGTGTGCGTACAGATTGATAGGCCAATAAGGGATCTGCGAATAGCGTTGCTAGCGCGAGAAGTAGAACAATCCGTTTTTTCAAATCACGACTCCGTTAAAGTTGTTCTTTAGGTTACCTGAATATGTCTTGAGATCACAGGTAGACATACACAACAAATAGTTAGCTTTTTTACATAATATAATGTAATGCGGCTACTTGGTCATGATGACTGAACTATTATGCTAAAGTTGAGTCTAAGAACATAGAAACATTCGATAAGTAAGAGGCGCACCTTGCTCAACTATCACGAACGGCCATGGCTTTTCATTACAGCTGTTTGTCTTATTCTGTGTATCACCTTTTTTCTCTTAGGGGTGGTTGCTTTGTACTTTGGTTTTTTGGGTTTAGCAGACATTCTCACGACGATTGGTCAATTTCTTATGCTCGCTTTTCTCGTCTTAGCGATAATACAAATCATTGCACTGTATATTCGATCGTTTCTAGATTGAATGTTCTTCTAGCACGTCATGAATGATTTGCTGCTGCTTTGCTAGCGCTTGACCTGTCTTATCAGGAAGCACGGAAATCTCATAAAGTGCCTTCCACATCGCCCAACCACGTGCCCTTTCCCAAGTGTGTTCATCCAGCGCGATAGTCGCTTTGAAACGCTCTCGACTGTTGCCTTTAAAGAAGGTCCAAGCAATCGTTAAATCACAAGCGGGATCACCGATTCCCATACAGCCAAAATCAATCACCGCAGCTAACCGATTATCTTTTACCAAGAGATTGCCACTTGCCACATCACCATGAACCCATACTGGCTCTCTATGCCATTTGGAATCAATGGCTTTTTGCCACAAGTCTTTTGCTTTATCAGCATCAATATAGGCTCTCAATTTATCGATTAAATCTCTGGTTTCTTCATCGTAAATCGAGGTATGCGCTGCGCGCCACCAATTATGAAGCCCAGGCACAGGCGCACCCTCTGCATCAAACTTATGAAATTCACTTAAAAAGTGCGCAAGTTGCACCGCAATGGTTTCTAAAGCTGCCTCGCTCAATGTTAAGCAATTAGCACTTTCTCCCTCTAACCATCGATATATCGACCATTTCCATGGGTAGTCATCTGAAGGTACGCCCAGCGCAATTGGTTGTGAAATAGGAAGTGGCAAGTGAGGTGCAATTTTTGGTAGCCAGGTTTGTTCCTTTTGCACCTGTCTTTCATACCCTTGCGCACTGGGTAAACGGACGGAATATTCACTTCCCAGATGGAAAGTTCTATTATCATGTCCGCCCTGCGCAACCGGTGAAATTGCTAAATGCACATATTGCGGGAACTGTTCAGCAATGAGTTTTGTTACCAATTCCTTTGTGATATCTAACCCGTCATTTTCATCGTTACTCATTTATCTATTCTCATAATGGTTATCTGCATTTTGTAATCTAATTTCAATCCGCTCTTTCCCTCCACCAATGTTCGCACGTTTAAGGGTAACATAGCCAACTTCACGAGTAGATTTAACATGGGTGCCACCACAAGAAACTTTCGAAAATCCTTCAATTTCCCAAAAACGTCGCTGATTCTCAATATCAGAAAATCCTGTTTTAATTGGGAAATCATGTTCGATTATTTTGTTATATTCAGCTAATATCTCTTCAAACAAATATGAAATGTTTTTATCATACACAAAATCGATCCTCGCCTTGCTTTCAGCAATGTGTGCACCGATTTTTTTAAGAACCACTTTTCTATCGACCAATTCAAGAATAAGCTCAGCAGCAAAATGTAACCGCATTAACTTGTAACGGCGAGACCAATCAATTTCCATCGTGACGTCATCACCCACCGCAAACCCATGCATTGGTGAAAACGTATAGTAAATGAGATTTCCCACTTTTTCTGAATCAATAACAGCATGGCCATTCATTGTGGCTTTATCGCTTTCTTGCCCGCCTGAGAATGAATAAGCGATGGTTTCTTTAAATAAAACCCGATCGCCATGCACTTCAGCCACTTGCGTGCTTAACGTTTGTTTATAAGGGTCATCCCAAAATATTTTTTGCATTAGCTTCATTTCGCTTATTAAATTCAAGGGGCGTTACCATTGATAGATTATAGTAGCATTGTGCGTTATAACGCACAATGCTCTAATATCGATATCTTTGCTGCTCTATGGTAATCTAACGAACTTTTTAATAGCTAGACGAGAAGTTTATGCTGGCCGGAATAAATCCACAGCCCATCAAAGATGTATATTCGAGTTACGAAGCATTCGATCAATATGAACCTATCGACCTACTTATCGATGCTATCCCTGCAAATCATGTGGTAGAAGCTAAGCACAAGGTGACCGGCGAGCGCTATTTTCTTGCGCTAAGGCATGGCGAATATTCAGCACAAGTCGATAAGGCCGTTAGTGATATTTACCGGAGATACGTTCCAACCACGCCAGAAACCCATATTGTTCAACAGGAAAACAACTTCTATATTGCATCAAAGGCGGTTGAAAATAATGTTGATTATCAAAACATTCCCGTAGCCAACGCATGTTTTACCCCCTTTTATTTCGGCAGTAATAGCGTGTTAAGCCACTTTGTAGGCGCTTCTGATATTCACTTAGGAAACCTCTTAATAAGCACAGAAGACAATAGCAATTTTTACAGTCATTCGATTGATAATGCAGAATCCCTAAATGATGAGAACCTCCAAAGTGCGCAATTAAAATCACAGGATGAAAGTAGCGCTGAAGATTCAAATTCATGTGAAGTTGAATTCCCAGAATTTAGGGTTGATGAACTGGATCTGTTAGATTTTGAACCAAAATCTCAACCTGAAGCGTTTAGTGTCGACGATATTTTTGCTAACCACTGGAAACTGCCGCCCGTTATCGTCAATCATTATCAATTCAAAAAAGAGCAAACGGCAACATTGTCTGCAATTGCTAATACCCCCTTTTCTGAATTTGCGCAGATACTACGAAGTAATGTAACCGCAAGTCACCGTGTGGAAGTGTTGTCATTCATGGAAAAGCTGCTGCAACACAATATGATTGCTTCTAAAAGTGTACGCAACCAGATCGTAGAAAAATTACAAAAGCAAGAAAGTTTCCCTAAGTTGAGTGAGATTGAAGATACGATAGCTTTGCTTGAAAAACGACATCAACGATATGTTACTCTAAAACCGATATAAATAGCACAGGGCAAGCAACAGGGTTAAATGCCTACCCTCTTTAACTAATGACTAGCAGCGTTATTTTTGAATGTTTACTTTTGTGCTTCCAGTGTCAACAAAATTGTGATTCAGCCACTTTGCATCATCTGTAAATAACCGAACGCAGCCATGACTTGCATGAAACCCAGGCACAGTGGGCGAACCATGCATGGCATAGCCTCCTTTAAAATGCATGCAATAGGGCATTGGTGCACCGCCCCTAGGTATTGGGTATTTGCTTGAAACACAACCGCCACCTTGTTTACGATAAAAAGTATAAGTTCCCACTATAGTTGGTGATGATGATTTACCACCCGCAATTGGCCCCCAATTAACAAGCGTACCGTTAGTATCGTAGGCTGCCCAAGCAAGGTCGCTTAGATCAACCTTTATCAGTTCTTGACCATTTGAGGGGATCTGTTGGGGTAAGGGAGAATACGTTAAGTATTCGATTGCATCAATCTGAGTATCTTTAGGAATAGCAATCGTCGTTCCTGGACGCACCTGTACATTCATGCGGTTAATTTTCTTAACGTGTATACGATGCTCTTCATCGGGAAACATTGACTCCCAGGTTTCACCCTTCTTAACTTTGTGACAATCAAAAAGATCTTTATTACATATCGTTTTAGCATGTGCAGCATAGAGCATGGGAGAGAAAATCGATAAGCTAAATATAACTAGCGAGCCGTAGGTAATTGCTTTCATATTTCCCTCTTAAATTTTTTCATAACTATCTCTACGACAGTTCGATAAATAAAAGAGTTCAATTAGAAGAATACTACTAATCGATTCAGCACGTTAATAACCGCAATAAAATACAGCTATCTTTTCCCGAACGCTTTAGGCTTAGCGCCATCATCAACTGGCTTAGCTTCAGAGGAAGCTTTTAATGAAGTATTCAAAGGCCTATTTTCTTTTCCTTTGGCATCTTGTGATTTTGATAATGCATAGCTCGCAACGATACCTCCTGGACGAGACGCCTGCTTCATTTGCTTCTCGTTGACTTTTTGTGTGCCAATCATTTGAATATCGTGATCAACCTTATGAACTTTTTCTTGAAGAGCTTTGAATTCCGGGCTACTCGTATCACCTTTTGCGGCGAGATCATTTATTTGAGAATGCAATTCTTTACTTATGTTTTTTAATTCAACCATATAGTTTTTATCATTTCTCAATAGAAAGGAACCTACCTGGTGCGCACCCAGCAATGCCAAATCTCTAAAAAGTGCCACTTTTAAATCCTTTTGCTTTTTAGGATCAGTCTCGGCATTCACTTTGGCTTGAAATTCAGTAATGAATTTTTTAAGATTTTCAGCATAATTGACCCACATATCACCATTTTGTGGTATGTGAAATTGATTATTTGGGTATAATTCACTAAAGTTTTCATTTGCTTTGATATAAATATCTTCTTTAATACCAGCAGCAAACGCTATTTCACCAAACGGATTAGTATAACTCATCATTAACAGTTCAAAATATTTATCAAAATATTCATTTGGCAGATCATCAAAATGCGTTAAGAGCTCATCTCTTTGTTGAGCGGTAAATGCAGTTGACGCCTTCTCAATGAGCCTAGATAAATTTTCTGCGAATGCAATTTTTTCTTGATTGCCAAAACTAAAATGGGTATTACCTTCGCAAATCATCCTGACATTTTGTCCTGCAAGATGTGTAGCAGATATTTGTCCGGTTTTATCGGTATTTCTATTAAAGAAGTCAACCACCATGTTGTTAGATCCGCCCACGGCATTCGTTTGCGCCTTAAGCAAATCAACTTCATTAAAGCCCATCTTAAGATCCATTCTCCTTGTGTCATTTTTTCCTGCTGAAAAAGCCGCACAGGCTATTGCAGGATCACCATGTTTGACACTGTCATTTTTAGTTTTAACAGCAAAATCATTTAAAATATCCACTAAGGGTTGCTTCGATGGAAAATGAAACACTGTTCCTACCACGATGGTTTCCCAAGCCAATTTATCAATAACCGTACGTAATTCCTTATGTTGTGCGGTTGTCAAATTTAGCTTATTTAATATGCTATCTGTTCCTTGCATATACCGTTCGTAACTTTCGATTTCATTCGTTGGTGGGCCCTTGGTTTGAATAATATCGTGTATCGCATGGGCTGCTTTCGCCATTTCAAGATAAGCATTTTGCATTGGTATATTTTTGTTAAAAAGCCTTTCCGCTTGTGACTTGAGCAAAATGCCTGCATCATGACTCATTTCCGCGCCATGTGGCCCGCGATGATAGACTGCACTTAAAGGGGTTTTACCATCAGCTTTAAATTTTGGCTGCTCACTAGACCATTCAGCTAAGCAGCGTGAAATATAGCCTTTAAATTCACTCGCTAAATTTTCGATTTGTTGCTGTGGTAACGTTGCAAATACGGCTCCCAGCGATGCACTGTCGGGTTTGTTGGATTTAACCCTACGCTCCACCGATGTCATAATCACATCGAAACCTTTACGAGTAGAATCTTCACTTGCCGTAGATGGGTTATTAGCGACCAGTAACGCAGTAAAAGCGCTATATTCCGCTGGATCAGGGAATATTGCACGTACTCTCTCTAACATGGCTACGTCACTGTCCAAGAGCTCTTTAACTTGAACCGGTGTAAGTGGCATGATTATTCTCCAACGATAGGCTTACTATTTATTTTGAGATGTGAAATCTGAAAAGAGTTTCATTTTATTTCAATATAAATAGGATATTCTGATGTGGATGCAATCATTCCAAAGTAAATGACCCAGCAGCAAACACTCTTATTATTTACAAAAGTATCAGTCATTGATGAGCATATTGCCTCGTTAAGGCAAATGATCATTGAACGAGGATTTGATAAAAGTAGCCTAAGACCCTATGTTTTTGCTACCCAGTTTCCAGACATTATCTGCCATTAAAGATACCACGTTGATGGCTTTTCATCGTAAAAATGTTTCTTCTTTTAAAATCGATAAATCGATTTGTCGATAAAATAATCTAGGTTATCGACCAGCATAACGGTTTGATCTAAAAACCTTCTTTCAATATTGTAACCCAATCTGATAAGATGCCTTTCAAAATAGCTGCAACTATATTGCTCTTCGATTAGTTCTTCTTTTCTGAAAGAACTGGAATCAAAAGTATGCACATACATATTATTCTTACTTTATCATTCTGAGCCAATCATTGACGTCTGCTTCTACTATATCAACATTATTTGAGGGACTTTGAACAGTTTGCATCCAAGGCTGAACATTTGTCGTTTGAGTAAAGGCGTCAAATGCCGGATGAAAACTAAACACTGGCATTTCAAGCGCATCGTCCAGTACAATTTGATTACTGTCAGCTGATGTAAGTGCGTTGCGCATTTCTTCAATAGACCCTGAATTCTTTGGTGATCGCTTACGCTTAGTACATAATCTGCATATTAATAATTTAATTTCTTTCGCAGAAAGCGCTTTTCCAGGTTCCATCAATGTCATCGAGGGGTGACTTTGATTCTTTTTAGGCGAGCCAAAATAACGCTTAAATTCGTCTGACGAATTATACTTATTGTATAAAGCGACATTGATGCTATATATATCTTCACTAGATAAGCCAGGGTCCAGTACCAACGTTACCGAGTCTGATTTTTTACTGACGCTAACAATAACCTTTCCTTCAGCAACAATGTCTAAATGTCTTTTACTTCGCGATGTCGTTGCTTGCTCTTGAATGAATTGTAAATAGTTTTGCGCCGTATGTTTTTCTTTAGCTATTATTTTCAACCTAAAATTTTCTTTATCTTTATCCCAACCCTTCATTTCAAACCTGCCTCGGAATTCAGGTCTGACTCTTTGCATTTCCCTGAGCATTTTATGAATGCCAAGATAGCTTTTTTTATTACGAAAATTGGGATTTAATCTTAAGTTAAGAATATCACCTTCAATATAGCTAGAGATAAATAATGTGCCGTTAACAAGAGACTCGCGATAGTGCGCCCTGGTTGAATCAGTTTTTTTATTTTTTCTTTTTAATCTTTGGGAAATTTCATTAAAAACCTTATTACATTCTTTTAGATCTGCAGCATGCGCTAACGTTGATGGGTAACAATTAATAGCCAAGCTAACAAATTTCTTTCCCAAATTTAAGTATTCATTTTCTTTACGTTTATTACTCGACGCAGAAGCACTTAAGTAAGTTGTTGCCAAATCATAATACACATCAGCAAGGTCTCTCTTGTTGGCCTGATTTTGATTTTTAATTGCCAGTATCTGATGCAATGCTGTAATCGCTTCATCGAAGGAATCTCTAGCTAATGCGCTTTCAACGCGGGCTAACAACAATACGGTTTCGTTATTTTGATTCTGATTGACATTTGGCATTTAAAATCGGGTCCGTATTAAGGCATAGGGGTGATTGGGTACGGTAAGCATTAATCATACTGAGTCATCCGACTAGGATCAAGTAATGGTGTCCGGTAACTGGCACGAAGTTTAACCCTGTAAGAATAATAAGTCCAAGCCCTAAAACTTTATTAATCAACGTTTTAGTTTAAGTAAGGCACTATTGCTGTGTATGAATTGGGGTGGATTATAGCCCTTGTAATACGCTCAAATTCAAGTCATTAGCTATATTAAGGAATATCATGAAAATAATCTTGAAAGAGCAACAAAATAAATGCATTTGAGCCAATCAGCATGGAGCCCATTCGCTAATCGCGTTTTTTTAGTATTGTGGTCGGCTACTTTGTTCTCGAATATTGGCACCTGGATGCAAAATGCTGCTGCTGGTTGGTTAATGACAAAGCTCAGCACTAGCCCACTCATGATATCGCTTGTTCAAGCCACAACCGTTTTCCCACTCTTTTTATTTGCGTTTCCAGCAGGTTCACTTGCTGATCTATTAGACAAACGAAAAATATTAATCGGGGTACAAGTCACATTATCCATTTTAATGATTATTTTAACGGCTATGGTGCATTACAAATATATTACGTCTGCTTGGTTACTGCTATTCACCTTCTTAATCGGAACAGGTGCTGCCATTATTTATCCCAGTTGGCAGGCTATTATTCCTTCTCTTGTTGATAGAAAAGAACTCACTAAAGCCATTACCTTAAATGGTATTAGTATGAATTTAAGCCGTGCATTGGGACCCGCTTTAACTGGCTTTATGATTGCTTTGATTGGTATCTCTTTTCCGTTTTTATTTAATGCGATAAGTAACCTCGGTATCATCATCGCCCTGCTGTGGTGGAAACCTGAAAAAAACACACAATCTAAGCATCCAGCAGAAAACTTTCTTAGTTCTATGAAATTAGGCTTAAGACACGCCAGTGCTAATCTTCGCTTGCGTGTGAGTATCATCCGCGTTTCAGGATTTTTAGTCTTTGCTAGTTGCTATTGGGCATTATTACCGATTGTGGCAACCATGCAGATTAAGGGTGGCCCTACTTTTTACGGTTTTCTATTAGGCATGATTGGAGCAGGTGCCATTGCCGGCTCTTTACTATTAAACTTTCTTCGATCAAAGTTTAATGCCGATGAACTGGTTTCTATTGGCACGTTTGGAACGGCTGTTGCCTTGCTGTTATTTGGCGCTGCACACCAACCTGTGGTCGGACTGGTTGCGAGTTTTATTGCAGGGATCTCTTGGATTATCGTTTTACCTACCCTCATGAGCTTAGCCCAGTTAGCGCTACCTGACTGGATCAGAGGACGCGGTATCGCTTTGTATAGCACCATTCAATTTGGCGCAATGGCCTTTGGTAGCGTGATGTGGGGACAAATCGGAAATAGTGTAGGCGTTTCAAAGACCTTCTACATTGCTGCTGCCACGATTCTGTTCACGCTGCTACTGGCTAAACGCTGGCAACTACATCGGGATAATGATATTGATATCACCCCTTCTAAACACTGGCGCGATCCTGATATTGCTGTTCCCATCACCAACCATGATGGTCCTGTATTAATCACGGTGAAATATATTGTTCAACAACAAAACCGTGATATTTTTGTTAAAGAGATGCAAAAGATCAAACGCCAACGTATTAAAACCGGTGCTTATATTTGGGAATTATTTGAAGATGTCGAGAAACCTAACGTCTTTTTTGAGATGTTTTTAGTTGAAACCTGGCTCGATCATCTACGGCAACATGAGCGTACCATTAAACAGGATTTAATCGTACGCGAAAGAATTAAAAGCTTTTTAGATGCCAACGCTGAAATCACGCATTATATCGCCAGAAAATAGAAAAATGGTATCCATAAGTACATGTTCACATTGTTTTAAGCTTTAATGACAGCCGCCTAGATTAGTGTTTAGAAATTGATTATCTGTAATGAATATTGTACAAAGTGACAACTATTACAGATTTCGGAATTTCAATATGAGCAAAAAATCTGGGCCATCCACGCAAAATAATTTTCCTAATATTTCTTCCCCTTCTATGAAAATCGAGAGACAGAATATTGGGTTCTTTGACTTACCACCTGATCCAAATGAAAGTTCACTTACTAGCCAGTCTCACTCTGCACCTAATAGCCATTCTGGCATGATGCAGCATGCAAAAAGTCTAACTAGTCAACATGATGCAGATGATGATTCTGAGGATTCACCCAAGGGGCCTCACTGGTTTACATTGCCCCCTTTGCCACAAAAACCACAAACAAAGAATACACGCTCTGCACAAACAGAATACTTATTAACTATAATCGATGGTTTTGTCCAAGGATTAGAAACCTTACAAGAAATCAACACAAGTTTATCTGCATCGCCAGCTAAAATGATCCAGCAAGATGCGCAGCGATCGGAATCTAGCACTTCACGTACTAGCCACAATTCAACGAATAGCCTTCTGACCAGGCGAGCTTCCTTTAATAGAAGAGGATCCAAAGCTGAAATAATTGAAACAATGAAAACGAAGATTTTAGTTCTCTTAAGTCAAAAAGAAACATCACCTGAACAAATCAGTGATGAAAATTTAGCTAATAGTATTCATCAAATATTTCAAGATGGCTTATCAAACTTAAGTAAGCGCATCGAGCTCAATAAAGATAAAACCAATATGATTAAAGCGCGAATACAAAATTTTATAGATGAACTAAAACCTTTTACTGCACCATCAAGCGCTCCCACTTCGACTCGCAACTCATATCGAAATTAGATGTAAAAGTTTGTGCGTCTCTTACGTAAAACAACGAGGATTTTATTATGCCAAAAATAGTTATTGTCGGTGCAGGTATTAATGGTCTGACACTCGCTATCAGTTTACGACAATTAGGATTCGAACCTGATGATATTGCTATTTTTGAAAAGGCAGAAACAGCGCGCGCTGAAGGCACAGGTATCATTTTTTGGGCAGAAGCCATTAGTCTATTAAAGAGAATCGGCGTTGATTTGACGCAAGCTGGCGTGTGTTTACCTCATCTTACTACCTTGTTTTTACGTCAATCTGAAGAACCACTGGCGATTGATATTAAAAAAGAACCCAATCAAGCCGCTTATGGATTTTTAAGAGAAAAAATCTACAACCAACTGCTGATTAAAGCAAAACAAGAAAATTTACGCATCCAAACGGGCTATGACTGTGAAAGCGTTCAAGAAGATAGCAATGGCTGCACCATTCAGTTTAAAAATGGAAAATCGGTTAGCGCTGAGGTAGTGATAGGTTGTGACGGCATTTATTCCACAATCAGACAAACTATATTGCCCACTGTTCAACCGATTGCACTTAATATAAAAGCTGTTCGCGGCACGTATACTTGCAATGATGCAGAAAGAGAACGTCTTAATCTTCCGGTTGATGCATGCCAAATTTATTGTGGTTCTCAATATAGAGTACTTCTTTATCCCAATTATCGTGATCTTCAACATAATCTGACGAGTTACTATTGGTTTGCCGCGCACCGAACTGAGCCGAATGCAGTACATGCAAATGAAAGTATCGATGAGATGATTACGCAATTGCCGCTGTGTCCAGAAAAACTACTAACCATATTCAGAGATACCCCTGAAAGCGATATCATTCGAAGTTCTACTCTGCGTCAGTTACCCTTTGCAAACTGTACTTCGGGCAGAATAGCCTTGCTGGGTGATTCAGCTCATGCTATGGCACCCACAGCAGGACTAGGGTTCTTATTAGGTATTACCAATGCTTTATATTTAGCGGGGCATTTAGCGTTAAATAGAACGGACATTCCTCAAGCTTTAAAGCAATATAGCGCATCTGTTGCTGAACATTCTAAAGCATGTTTAGAATATACCTCTCAATTAACCGATTTGTTTTATGTTGAAAAACCCTTGAACACGGCAGCCACTGCCAAAGACATCTATGCCGAGCTTTATACATTAATTGCGAAATCTGCAGGTAACGCGGTTGAGTTTTATAATACTGTTATGAGGCCACGTGATGAAGCAGCGATAGTCCTGCAAAATGTTAGTCGTGAATATCTTGCAAGAAAGAAACTCGCACAACCCGATCCGCAAGATCCTGCTAGTAGTGTATTAATCGACAATTTAGATGAAAAAGAAAAGAAAACGGAACAAGTATTCCGAAAACTGAAGTAATAAAAAGGGGCAGGTATACCTGCCCCTTTTTCTCCTTTTCATTCATCACCTATCTCTAGCCGTTTATCTGCAACGGCAATATCCGACACAAATAAATCGTTATTTATCATATAGATAAGGAATTTTCGGCACGGTTTCTAGGAATAATTCCGATATATGCGAACCCCAGTAGTTGATATAGTTAGCTCACTTCATATTAAGCTATTTATTCGAAAGGGGAAAATCAATATGAAAATCGGAGCTCAATTAGTAGAAGCTATCCAACCTATGGCAGGTTTATTAACCCAATCCTTAGATCAAAGTAGTCAATTTTATCAATTTTTAGAAAGCAATCCGCAACATAAAGACTTTTTGCGAAAATTAACGAAGGAAATGCAAATTGCTTTGCGTTTTGGACAATATGGTCGTTTTCAAGATAAAAATGGCTTAACCAAAAACTTATTTGCTGAATACCTTGAAGCTATTCTAGAATTAAATGCGGGTCATGCAACAAGAATGATTGAATTATTTCAACAAGACGTCGCTGCCAGCATCGTTAGAGTATTTAATAATCATTTACCTGCGCTAACGGCTTTGAATGCTGAGTTTGTCGGATTTGAAAGAAGTTTACAAGCACCTATCGCATCTGTAGGCGCAGCCAGCAGTCACTCAAGCACATCGGCTCATACTCATGAATTTGCTGATTTAATTGATTCATTCTCGGGTAAACGCCTTGCTGATTTACCTCTCGATCAATCAATCTATGTTCCATCAATCAGCAGTCACCCAAGCACATCGGCGCCTGCCCAAACATTTGCTGATTTAATTGATTCAGTCTCAGGTAAGCGTATCGGTGACTTACCTCTCGACCAATCAATCTATGTTCCGTCAACCAGCAGTCACGCTAAAGTATCTGCTCCTACCCAAGCATTTGGTGACTTCATTGATTCATTCTCAGGTAAACGTATCGGTGACTTACCTCTTGATCAATCATTCTATGTTCCGTCAACCAGCAGTCGCACATATGCACCGGCTCATACCAGGGAATTAGAACGCGTCAAATCAATTACCCGTGAATATCGTTTAGAAGACAAGTATGGCCAACCTGTATCTGAGATTGATTGCAGTAAATCGATGAGAATGATACCGGTACGAAACTAAGATTAGATTAGAAATACGTTAACTACTAAGAAACCAAAAAGAGCCGCTTTATAAGCGGCTCTTTTCTTGGCAGAAGCAAAACGGCCACAGGTATACTCTGAGCCCCACAAAAAAAGGTAATTAATGTTGTGCTTACGCAAAAGAACCGCTTGTATTCATGATATGAACCATTACCCTTATAAAATTGAATCAAGATAATGGTATTTGAAAATCACCACCCCACGCGTTGTCCTGTTTTCTGACCTCACGTGGCGTGGTTATCATTCACTCACTAAAACTAAAGCACCATACATTTTTTAAATTGCTCATATAAAACGGACATTCTATCAGCTTGATCAGGCGTGTTACTTTTTTGTCTAACAGTTTCATGTGCCGGTAAATAAGTTCTCGATTTTTTAGATATCTCTGATGTAGATTCTACTATGGGTTTTAAACTTGTTGGTGCAAATTGATAAGTGCGGCCATTAAACGTAAACGGCACATCCGCATCTAATGTAAATCCTTCTGGAATAGCCAATGTTCCTTCATATACAGAAAATAAACGCTGTACCTCTTTTTGAATAAATTTAGCCAGAATACGTGGTCGACGTAATTTTTCTAAGTGCGATTTAACATAATCAAAGTCTTCAACTTTTTCTAGATGGGTATGATGCACACCTGACTGCTCGGCCCACTGTTCAAGCATCGTTCTGTTATACGTTCCAAGGCCTACTGAAAACACACTGGGTACTTTATTCGCTCCTTCAGAGTGAAGTTTTTGCATATTTTCTTTGTATTCCTGCAGGAAAGTTTCATCTTCTCTTTGAGCGCGTTCCAAATCCACATATCTATCATATAGATTCTCATCGTTAAATCCATCAGTGAATACAATGACAGATTCAGTATATCCTTGATATTTATCAGAAGTTAAAACATGTAGTTCAGTACGAACGGTTTCATAGAGACGGGTATAGCCATTAACCTCTAATGTTGCTAGATGCGCTAAAATGTTATCGAAATATTCTTGACCATTACCGGTTAACATAAATTCTTTGACTTGACTTTTGCTACCAAAATCAACTATACGAAGAATATCGCCTTTTGAACAACTTGGAATATATTCTTGAAGAAAAACCTTTATACGTTCAATAAGTTCTTCAAAATCTCCTTCCATACTCGTACTGCGATCCAGAACAAGTGATAATAAATTATTTTGTTTAACGAGATTATCTAGGGGCAAACAAATCGGAGTCGCTCGATTATTTTTTATTTGCAGAATAAAGCCCTCTTCAAAGATATCAACTAAATAAGCTAACAACGATCGCCTATTAAATGACATTTTAAATTGTTTAGATAGTTGTTTTTCTTGAGGAAGCTCCTCCATTCTTAATTCAGGTACAGGAGGGAAAATTAGACTGATCAAGGCTCCATAGTTGATGACGAGTTCATTTTGACCCATCTCTGGATTAATCTCAATTTTGAAAATACCTGAAAATTCAGTCTCTAAATTCAGGCTAGATCTAGGAGACTTATTCAGTTCGAGTTTAAGTCCTTCTAGAAAAGCCTTTTTCATGCCGCGAATTCCGCCGCCAATCATTGCTGCAGTTAAGATTTCTAGTTGACCCTTTGCAATGGTGTCAAAACCTGGACCATTATCGATAGGGATCCGAATTTCTTTCGTTCTTTTATTGTCATGACTTGACAAGGCTTCATGCGTTAAGCCTGTTTTGCTAAGTGTTTTGAATAAATTATCTGAAAAGATTCGACTCAAAATATCCAATCCTTTCATGCTCGAAAAATCAATTTTCTGATTGATGCCAACAAGCGGTTTGGAGGAAGCAAATTCTATTTCATTGATGACATATTTTAAACTTCGACGAGCATTATCTGGGGTACTTAAGGTTTGATGGATTGCTAATAGGAGCATAAGATCAGAACTCACAATATCAATGTTTTGTTCATTGACTTGAACCTCAAAATCACCAGTTGCCCTTCCTACTTTAGGCAAAAACTCTTCAAATAATATTGTCAAAGCTTTTTGATCATCAATGCGAGTTAAAGCAACACCCTTAATTGCCATCATGTTTTTCCTTACATTATTTTTTTGAGGAGAGAATTTAACGTAACCAGATTAAAAAGCAACAATTAATTATGTGTAGTTACATGTAAATTCATTTATTTATTGTGTTGGGCGATTCATTTAGAATCTATATCACTTCGTCTTCATATATGATCACTTTTATTCGCTTGAGCATATAGCACATCAGCAACTCTGGCCCGTACGGACTTAATTCAAATAATGGTTTAAAACCACTTTTTTCATAAAATTGATAAGTCTTTAAATAATGAGGATCATTTTGTTTAGGGCTTAAAGTTTCAACAGTAATTGATTCGCAACCATTTTCAGCACAATATTTTCGGCAGTTTGCAACAAATCTAAACCTATTTTCTTGCCATGACATTTTCTATCAACCGCCATCCAATAAATATTGGTATTATTAGGAAAAAGAAATTCAATCGTTATAAGCCACATATAATTATTATCAAGCATCGCAACAAACGACGTACGCTCGGCACATCGTTTAGCATATCGTTCATTTGCTTCTGGGATCCCAAACCATTCGGGCAATCCAGCGGTAAGATCTCGGCAAATTTTATCAGCTTGTCAGAGTTCTATTATATGGACAGATGAATTGACGTAAGAAATAGATAATGTGGTAAGCAAATTGATTTTTTCTATTTATTCTTTTAGTTGCTTTAAATTTATGCCCTGCCTTAATAAATTTTCAAATTAAACATAGGTAGCAGTATCATTCATTTTCAACCACTGAAACGCATCTTTTGGCCCTAAATACCACAAGTCTCTTAATTGAAAATATCCCTCAAGTAGATCTTAGATAAGCTAATGAGCGCGAAAGTTACCTTCAACATCCTGCATATTAGCTCTTTCAAACATCTTTATGTTTTAAATTAGCCTTTTCAAAATGCATTTTCATTATTTACCTGGAAGATGGTTAAGTTCAATTCGCGACAGCTAACATAGGTTAAAACAGCCAGCCTTCCTTCTTCGTTAAGCATACGCTTAACTTCGCAGGATCATGCTTCGCGTGTTCGTTTGAATTGAGTTTGGTTAGTGCTGGAAAAGCCCATGCTTCGCTCTACGAGCTACGCAGGGCATAAGATTTTGTAAATTCGCTGAAAGCGAATACAAAATCTAATGGTGCCCGGGGCCGGAATCGAACCGGCAAGGAAGCAAGCTGTTGGAATGATAGAACACTCAGAAATCTTACCTTGCATATGATATCTCCTTATAAACATGAAGAAGAATTAGATTTACATTATTCATTATCTAATAACAATCTTTTTTGTACTTTTCGAGTTATAACTAAGATCAGCTCAAAGTAATTGCATATAAACTTTGGTTGAATACCCAATAGCAATCAACGTATGAACAGAAAATAATGTAATTAGCGCTATTCGAAATGAGGGGGCTTTTAATTTAGGATTTTCGTTTGAAAAACCATAAAACCACGGCTTTCGTTTTAATCCTAGTAACATAAGTATCAAAATAGGATAAGTTGATGCTAGTAAATTCATGTTTTATTCATCCTTAGATAAATCAGAGCTGGGCAAAATGCAACAACGCTGATGAATTGCTAATATCACGATCTATGAACTTCAAGCCCCAACAAATTCACCAGCAATATCACAATAGGAAGCATCAAGATTAAAGCATAATCAAATCGCGTTCTCTTTTTATTAGGCGCACCAAATTTATTAGCATCTTTTGAACCGGGTTTTATCCCTAAATATAATATAAGCAAAAGACCTACACCGGGTATCAAGCCCCAAAGCATCCACCAGCCTGAGCAGTTAAAGTCATTAAATCTTCGTTTTTTAATTAAAATAATATGAAACGCTGCGATAATGACAGGTATCATAAGTGCAAGCTTTAGTGTTTCAAAAAGTATTAAATATGCCCCCATATCCTGAACTTTTACCAATGAACAAAAAGCGGAGATAACTATTACTGAGAACCAAAATGATAGTAAGCCGATATATCTAACTCTCCCTAATCTTGAGGAGGATTGAAATAAGTCTATTGATGAGATTAGTGTGGGTGAGTTAATTTGACGACCAATAGCATTTCCTTGATTTAACATACTTATAATCCTTGTTGTAGTTTGTCGTAGATGTATGATTTGTTGCTATCATACCCAATCAATTTTGAAAAACTACAGCTTGCAACAAAAATGCTCTGAATGTCAGGTGATTAAATCCTAATCCAGCGCCCTGGGACTAAATCGGTTTAAGCTAGGCCAGACATGCCGCGACGCAAATGTTAAACCTGTTACCTCAGCGCCTGGATTATGCCATTGGCTTCGCTCATTAATAGATTTGTGCTTCATTCAGTGGGGCCGAACAAATAGCCCACTTTGCAAAAGAGAGCCGTGAGTTAAAGAAAATGAATGGGGGAATATTTATTAAGTGTAAAATCAAGAATGTACAAGTACTGATTATCCTTTTTTTTGATTTTAGGTTAATTTTAAATTTAATCTATGACTAATTTAGCATCGTAGCTTGACTGCACCTCATGCCTCATTTAAGCTTCAAATTCATTTTTGATGAGTCTTCTCGCCAGGGAAAATTTCGAGAACTGATATTAATCTAGTTTAATGTTAAACGGGTTCATCGCAAGTAATTAATGTTTTGTACATACATTCGCTTGTGATGTTACTTTCTGTTAAGGCACTGCTTTACTTGAATATTACGTAACAAGCATGTTTTATGTTTGGTGCTCTTTAAAGGTAAAGCCGATGTTAAATTCCATTTCAAATTATTTGTCAGGTCAAAATAAATCTATTGATGCAAATCGTAGAAGCGCTTTTTCAACGCAAATTGAGAATGAATTAGGTGATGCTTCATTGTTAGCTATCACTGACTTTTTCATAGAATATAGGTTCTCATGCCCTGTAACCTCCTTAGACTACCCTGTATCACAAGCGCTATGAAATCTTAGCGCATTATATTAAAAATAGTTTTAATGAGATCCAAAAAACAGCTAACAATAATACCAAAACTAAGAATGACATATACATTTATGAAGCAGCCTATTATGGTGCATCAAAAGTAATCCGCTTTTTATCAAATGTGAAGGATGGTGAATCACTATCTAAAAGCATCGAGGATCTTAAAGCATCGACATTTTCTAACTCTGATTCCTGGAAATCTATAAAATACTATATCCAAAATCCAAGAAGTCATAATATGAAGACTGACTGGTTTTTACCACTGGAATTCAACAATTCAAGAGATTTTAGAATAAAGTGCCAAATTATTACCTACATTACCACCCAGCAGCTATTATCATTCTGTCTCATGGGTATGTTTAACAATAAACATCAAACTCTTCATCCACAGCTTAAAGTAAACTTTGTCTTTGCATTAGAAATGGAATTCTGTTTATTAACTCAAATTTTATTACAATACAATGCAATAATTGGTATTACAGAAAAATTCAGGCTTGAAAGATTTATGCAACAGGAACAATGGCTTCCTGTATTTACAGCATATTATAAAACAATTAACCAAACCCATTACACTCCGAGCCTTACAGAAATGTGTGCGCACGCGGTTCATTCTGAGATGAAACAAAATCCTCAATTTGCTGACGATGTAAAACATTGTATTCCTGATGAATTATATAAAATGGCATCAAATGAACCTACTTTTCAAAGATTCTACGAAGATACTGAGATGGCAAAGACAATTGGTAAAAAACTAGATTTAAAGCGGCCAGGTATCCGGCAACCCAGGTGAAATATTACAGGTTGTTTAGCCAGCCTACGCTAATACATTTAGGTAACGTAACAATTAAATAGTTTGAGGTGCCGTCTTGAAGGGTCAGTCTTCGCTTACTACGTAAGCTTCGAAGGATTTAGTTCAAGTGGGGTTGTGTTGATTTGAGTGAATTTGAGTGGATTATTGCGCCCAAAGTGCGCTCAAGTTAGTACATTTTTAATAGTAAAAGCAGGTAACTATGAACGACCAAATAATTTCAACTCTGGGTTTTGGAAATTTATTAAGACCAAAATGCATTTGAAACACAGGGTGGTTAATTTCAATTTTTTCTACACTGTTCAAGAGTTAAGTAAATGATAACGACGGACCTTAAAAAAGGCGATTGGATTACTTATTTTTTTTCCTTATTAAGCATGCAATATTCTGTGTTTGTTTAATTTAAATTTGACTCTGATCAAACATTAATCACACCTGCTTCTAAGGCCCGATTAAACGAAAGCTATTTATTAAATTTTAGGGTATATTTTAGCCCTTCAACTAATATTTTTGATGTTTCAAAAACTATAGCAATGTCTTTAATAGATCCTATATGCAATTTATAAGGTATTGAACTTTCATTATTATTAATTTTCATAAGGCCAATACGCAATTCAGATTGCCAGGAATAGATGTCGAGTTTACGAAAGGGACCCAGTGGCCCGTTAAAATGATCTGGAACATACTGTATTGGACGAATATAATCACGTGATAGACTTTCAATCGTACCTTCGTTTTTTTGAAATGCGCTGCGCACTCTTTCTATAAATTTTGTTTGATTAGTTATAACAACAGCAGCTTGACCAAATTTCGCATATTGCTTATCAATATAAAAAATATGTTCACCAGAAGGGAAATTATCAATAGATAGTCCCGTCATGGAAAATATATTGATTTTGCTTTCATTTTCATCAAAGAAATTAACCCTGTTTATTAGACCTTCAACTGGGATGTTATCAATAGCCAATGAAATGTCTTGCGATCTAAAACTCGCTTTCACCCCTTCCATTTTATCCCCCCGAGCGGAAGCATCTTCAATGTTCCTAAAGTAATCATATGTGTTCATGTAGAGCAAACCGTTTTCAACAAATTCACTAAGATACTTGCTTTGCAGAAATTTAATAAATATTGGGTAAACATCTGGATTTTTCATTATTTCACTCTAAATTTTTATATGAATGCATATAGTCTTCAGCTCCAGTCATGCACACGCTTTTGGGACTTACTGATATCTTCGGCGCCCATTGAATTTTCTAAAATATCTCTAAGTTTAGTGGCTTTTGAATGCCTTATGATGCACTAAAGTTAAAGCCCATATGAGCACTGACAGAATCTTGGGAAAACAGCTTAACTTCAGTTCCAAGTAACTGAGCATTAGCATCGTTCTGTTGAGTTGAATTTGTAACGCAACTTCAGAAAAATCTATTCCCGGGGACTCCATTTCTATCGATAAAAGCTAGCGGTTATGTGACTGGATATCGTACTAGCAATCCCCGGTAGCGATGCAGAAACATTATAAAAAGGGAATCGAATGTTGCATAGTTGTTTAAATCTTGAAGCTTTGACTTAATGTGGGCTGCAATTTGCAGTACCTCTCAACATGGTTAATGCATAACCATGCACGCAAGCTTAGTAATAATTTTAATTAAATATTTTTGTTTAACGCTGACCTTTACCAAACAAGAGACTATTTAATGTGTAGTACTCAACGATTTGGAAACATATTTCGGGTATATTAATTAAATAAAATGGAAGATCTAAAAAGTTTATATGCACTTATTTCACGTGAAGGAATTGTTGCATATTTTGGGAATTAAAATGACATCGGAAAATAAATCAAAAACAATTAATTCTCAAATAGAAAGTTTAAGACTTAAGCTGTTAGATTTGTCTGCTAAAAACCCCCTTATATCTACAAAGTTATCAGGTCATAGTCAATCTTACTTAAGGATCGTAGATGAACTACCAGATATTTTAGTTGAGAAATTATGCTCTGGATCTATGCGTTTCATTCCCTTACCTAAACTTGAAGATGATCCTAAAGATGAGCAGAACACAGATTTTGAAAATGCGTTATCAAATGCTAGAATTATTGACGAAAAGTATTTGCTCGATTTAGACCAACTTGAAGCTGGTGGAATACACGAAGCTAATAACCTTGCAAAGGTAGAACGTGATTTAAAAGATAGAGTGAGGGGCATTCTAGGCATGCCTCTTCGTCAAACAAAAGTAAACTTGTCACTTGAACAACACGCTATAAACCATCACATTACCCCCTCCTATGACTTACCATTACCTAATGATTCTCAACACAACGAATTTCATCATGACAAAAACATTCAAACCTTACTTTTACCAGACATGCTCGAAAGGAGATTAAATTCTATATTTTCGAAATGTAATACATGGATGGAAGAAACTGGCATAAATGTTCTACATGCAGGATTTGGGTTTATTGAATGGCAAGAGCAGGGGTCTTCTAAAAGCACTTTTTCACCATTATTAATGCTTCCTGTTAAAATTGAAAAGAGAGCAACTGCGCAGGGTTATGACTATTATCTACATGGTTTAGAAGATTCTGTAATATTGAATTCTGTTATAGCGGAAAAATTGAAAAGAGAGTTTGGAATTGAGCTTCCACAATATGATGAAAATATAACCGCTGAAAATTATTTTTCTGAATTATCTAAAATCGAACCTAAAGTTTTCTCAACATGGAGAATTAGAAGACAAATAGCAATTGGTATATTTCCTTCGTCTAGATTAGCAATGTACCAAGATCTGGATACCTCCCAATGTGACTTTTCACAATATGGTCTCATATCAGATTTGTTTGGTTATGCTAACGTTACTAAGGGCTCTGTTTATGGAGATGAGTATTTTATTGACACCCCTGAAATTGAAACTATTGTACCAACTATAATTGCTGATGCTGACTCATCTCAGTTCAGTGCTATAGTTGATATTTCTAAAGGAAAAAACCTTGCATTAGAAGGGCCACCTGGCACGGGTAAGTCACAAACCATAGTAAATACTATAGCTATTGCAATTTCAGAAGGAAAAAAAGTTTTATTTGTGGCTGAAAAGGCTGCAGCACTCGATGTTGTGAAGTCTAGATTAGAAGCATATAAATTAGGTGAATTTTTACTACCTCTTCAGGCTACACGTGGCTCAAAAGAAGAGGTAATAAATTCAATTAGAAAAAGAAGAGAATTGAAACAATGTGCTGACCCACTGGAACTTGATGAAACCATTCGTGAATTCAAAAGAAATAGAAGCGATTTATCTAGATACATCAGTTCCATTTCTAGCTCCTTTGAAAATACAAATTTAACAGTGTATGAAATACTATGGAAAAACGTTAAATATAGTTCTATATTGCAAAATATTTCCCATGAAATTAAAAATATAAAATTTTATAATTTACATGCCATAACTAAACAAAACATTGATGAATTGAAAGTAAAATGTGATTTTTTAGAAAAAGAATGGCGAGCCACACTAGATCAAAATTCTTTTTGGGAAAAAGTAGGGGTGACCAATATAAATCCTTTAGCTGCAGATGAGATTATAAATAAAATCTCTCTTTCATCAAAGGAATATGAAAAGCTAGCAACATTATATAAGGATCTTAATCTGCCAGAATCCCCGCTTGCAATTTACACGGTTGCAATTAGCTCTATAAAAGGAATAATCGAGGCGTTTAACAAACTTAAAACATCTGATCCTAGGTTCGTAGTTTCAACATTAAAGAACTTATCTACAAAAAATAATTTGGATTTTTTCAAAAATTACCTTGTGGATCTTGAAAAATTTACACAATTAAAATCAGAGCTCTTACTATATTTCCCAGATCCTTTAAAAAACGAAATACCAACTGTCTTAAATGATTTTTTAAAAACAATGAAGAAGCATGAACTGCAATCTGATGCAAAAGAAGAGATAGAGGCTATTCTTAGAACAAAAGAAAGTGAAATTAGTGAATTATCAACTTGTATCAATTACATTAGTGAAGTACTTAATATAGGCTTACCCGCCACGGATCTATCCATTGGAAAAATTATTAATATATGTGATCTACTATCAGAGATTCCTACTGAAAGTCTTGCTTTAAAAAACCATATTAATTCCGATCTTTTAATTGAAGTGGATTTAGTTAAAGCTGAAAATGATGCCAAGGTTTTACATGCACAACAGTCAAAAATTAATAGATACTTTGTTTTAAATCCATATCCAAAAGTTAACGAGATAAATATTCACACCGCAGTTTTAAAGTCCGCAGGCATTTTTGCATTTTTATCACCTTCTTTTCGAAAGTCTAAATTATACTATTCATCAATTTATAAAGGTATTTGGAAAAATAGAAATCAATCTATATTAAACCTTAACTCCCTATCTGATTGGCTAATAAAAGTCAATTTATATAACAGTAATGTTAACTACAAAAAATCGCTGGGAACCTATTTTAGTGGAATCGACACAAACTTTACTCCATTAAAAGATCTTGTTAAGTTCTATGCATTAATCGATGAGCAATATTCAAGTGCGCAATTAACAAAGGTCAAAGAATTTTTTAAAACAGCAAATTTTGATAAATTAAGAGCCTTAATTAATATTAGCCAAGCAAAACCTTCTACAGGAATAGATATAGATAGTAATTTACAACAATTGCAAACTAAACTTGACTCTTTGAAAAAGGAAATTATGGCCTTAAAGGATTCAAGTTACAAAATTGCATCCTTTAAAAAAAGTTTCAATACCAGCAATAATTTGACGATATTACAACTAGAGCAATTAACCCATAAGATAACCTTGCTCAATACCGAATGGGCAAATCTAATATCTGCACAAAACATTTATGAGTACCTAGGTGAAAGTTATAAGGAATCATTGCTCAACAAGAGTACCTTAGAAGGTATTATTACAATTTCTAAACTTCTAATGGAGTTAAAAGACTCTTATAAAACAGCATTATTTAATTCACTTGAAAGAAGTAACGAAAATAGTTTAATGGAAAATATTAATCAGTTCATCTCGGCTAAAGAAGTTGCCGACAAATGTTTAACCGCTGTATTAAATGATGCAAAAATGCAAAATTTTATTGAAAACTCAGATAAGCACATTAATGAAATAGTAATTACATTACAAAATGCTGCGGCAGATCGCTCTGGTTTATTAAAAAATTCAAAATTACTTTGGGTTAAAAACTATTTTATTGACCATGGGTTTGGTGTTTTAGTTAATGACTTAAACTATTTAAAGGATGCGCCTTATAATTTTAAGGAACTTTGTTCTTCATTAATTTATCGCGCTATGGCCCAACAAATCTATACTATCCATGGTGATGTATTATCTGAATTTAATGGCGAGCGACTTACTATAACCCGTAAGCGTTTAGCTGAACTTGATAAAAGCATTATTTTATTATCAAGAGAACGATTTAAATCAAAACTATTAAATATTGCGAAGCCCCCAAAAGGTAACCACACAGGTCGTAAAAGTGAATGGACAGAGCTTGCGCTAATTGATAACGAGCTCTCAAAGAAAAAGCGGATCATTTCATTAAGGTCTTTAACTAATAGAGCTGGCAATGCACTTCAAGAACTAATGCCCTGCTGGATGATGTCACCTTTAGCAGTAGCACAATATATTCCAAAAGGTGCATTTAGCTTTGATTTGGTTATTATTGACGAAGCATCGCAAATGACTCCTGAAAATGCTGTAGGCGCACTTTTACGTGGAAATCAGGCTA
>CAZCXZ010000023.1:0-26124 GCA_964502705.1 Uncultured Candidatus Berkiella sp.
GAATTGTTTTTCAAGTAAGCAATATTTGTACTTAAGCGCCTGCTTTTCAGTAAGCTGCAAACCATAAGGTGTTTCGCGCTTACGCGTTGCACCATGCTGACCTGGACGCGTGCTTAGTTTGCACTTGCTATCAATAGCGCGTGTTTTAAAATCTAGGTCTTTCCCATATCGTCGGGATAACACACATGTTGGGCCGGTATATCTCGCCATGTTGATTCTCTCTTAATTTATACTCGACGTTGCTTAGGCGCACGGCAACCATTGAATGGTATGCCAGTGACATCGAAAATAGCTGTAATTGATACAAAATCACGCACAGCTCGCACAGATGCATCACGACCAGGTCCTGGACCGTAAATTCTTACTTCAGCAGATTCAGCGCCATAAAGCTCTTTCGCTTTTTGAATGGCTTTGCCTGCTGCGACCTGACCTGCAAAAGGTGTGCTTTTGCGGGAACCTCTAAAACCACAACCACCTGCAGTTGCCCAAGACAAGGTATTACCTTTTACGTCTGTGACAGTGATTAAGGTGTTATTGAAGGATGCATAGACATGAACAATCACGTCACTGATCATGCGCTTTGATTTTCTCTTAGAGCGCCCTTTAGAGCCTGCTGCTCCGCTTTCTGATCCAGTTGCTCCGCCTGCACCACCTTCTGTTCCGGTGATTACGCCTGAGCCGCCCTCTTCTTCAGTGACTTGTGTGCTTTCTATTGACATGACAATCCCAAGTAATTAATTAGACTATTTTGCTTTACCAGCGTCTTTACTAATACGATTTCCGCGTGGACCTTTACAGGTTCTTGCGTTCGTACGTGTACGCTGTCCACGTGCCGGCAATCTGGCACGATGGCGTTTGCCTCGGTAACAACCGACGTCACGCAAGCGCTTAATACGCATGGTTACTTCTCGGCGTAAGTCACCTTCGGTTGTATAAGCACCCACCGCATCCTGTAAACGACGCGCAGTCTCTTCATCCAAGTCTTTAATCTTGGTGTTAGTTGGAATGCTAAGTTTTTCGCAAATATTAATTGCTCGGGTTTTACCGATCCCAAAGATGCTTTGTAAAGCAACCCAAATGTGCTTATTCGGCTCTAGTGGCACATTCTGAATTCGGACCACAGACATGAAAGACTCCTAATAGACCCCGGCGCTTGTAGACGCAACAGACTACTGCACCTATGATAAAAAATCAATTTTTTTAGAAACTTACCTACTTTTGGCTTTACGCCTTGAATAAGCGACCGTTCTAACCTTGGCGCTGTTTATGACGAGCATTATCTTTACAGATAACAAACAAAGCTTTTTTATTACGTTTTGTTCGGCTTACCACTTTACAGCTTTTACACATTTTGCGAATTGACGCACGTACTTTCATACATTTACCCCAAATTACCTAAATAACCCAAACCCGCCGGGACCACCATTGCGCCCCTTTAAGTTAGCTTTGCGCATTAATGATTCGTATTGCTGTGACATCAAGTGCGCTTGAATTTGAGCAATAAAATCCATGATAACAACCACAATAATTAACAAAGAAGTACCACCAAAGTAGAACGGCACTTTCCATGCTAATACTAAGAACTCAGGCAATATCGATATACAGGTAATATAAAGAGCGCCAACGAGTGTCAATCTTGTCATGACGGTATCGATGTAGCTTGCTGTTTGATCACCTGGTCGAATTCCGGGCACAAATGCCCCTGAGCGCTTCAAATTATCTGCTGTTTCTTTAGGGTTAAACACTAATGCCGTGTAAAAGAAACAGAAGAAAATAATACCGCTAGCAAACAATAAAATGTAAAGCGGCTGGCCTGGCTGCAATGCCAAACCAATTTCCGTCAACCAAGTGGCTTGCGTTGTTTGACCACTAAACCATTGACTGATGGACGCTGGAAATAAAATTAAGCTTGATGCAAAAATCGGCGGAATAACCCCTGCCATGTTAATTTTTAACGGCAAGTGGCTTTGTTGCGCCGCGTACATCTTACGACCTTGCTGGCGTTTTGCATAATTAACTGTAATTCTTCGTTGGCCGCGCTCTACAAACACCACAAATGCGGTAATACCGAGCAGAACCAATAGCAGCGCAATTAATGCAAAGCCATTCATATTGCCTTGGCGCACTTGCTCAAACGTGTTGCCAATCGCACTTGGCAAACCTGATGCGATACCCGCAAAAATGATAAGCGAAATACCGTTACCTACACCACGCTCAGTGATCTTCTCGCCTAACCACATTAAGAACATCGTACCCGTTACTAAGGTTACTACCGTTGTTAAGTGAAAGAGAAAACCTGAGTACAACGTCGTACCTGAGCTAACAAGAAACTTACTCATTCCAAACGCCTGGAAGGTTGCCAATAGCAACGTACCCATGCGCGTGTACTGAGCGATCTTACGTTTGCCCATTTCACCTTCTTTCTTTAGTTGCTCTAAAGAAGGAACGATGACTGTCATTAACTGCATAATAATGGAAGCAGAAATGTACGGCATAATCCCAAGGGCAAACAACGATAGTCGTTGCAGAGCGCCCCCTGAGAAAACGCCCGCCATGCCAATAATACTGTTTTGGCTGTTGGCGAAAATTTCTGCCAATCGAGCGGCATTAATTCCTGGGACAGGAATATGCGCACCGATACGAAAAACGATCAAACCCCACAGCACAAACCAGAGCCGTTGTTTGAGTTCCGCAAGTCCACTCGATTGATTTTTTCCAGAACCTATCATTGGTTATTAAGCCTCTACTTTTCCGCCTTTGGCTTCAATAGCGGCTTTAGCACCCGCTGTTAAACCAATTCCGGAAATGGTGAGCCCATCATGGGTCAATTCGCCACTAAGAATAATCTTGGCACGTTTAATATTGGCGGAAATGATGCCAGCATCCAGTAATGTTTGCAGGTTAACCACTTTGCCTTCAATTTTATTCAATTCGCTTAAGCGAACTTCTTGGAAACCTAACGCTTTGCGTGAACGGAAACCAAATTTTGGCAAGCGACGTTGTAAAGGCATCTGACCGCCTTCAAAACCTACTTTATGATAACCACCCGCACGTGCTCTTTGACCTTTATGGCCCTTACCGCAAGTTTTACCTTTACCGCTACCTGGACCGCGACCAACGCGTTTACCGGTTTTTCTGGCGCCTTCGCCTGCTGTAATCGTATTGAGTTTCATTATGCTTCCTCAACTTTGACCATAAAATAAATTTTATTAATCATTCCGCGAATCGCTGGTGTGTCTTGAAGGTGAACAGTTTGATGAATTCGCTTCAAACCCAAGCCGCTTGCATTAGCAAGCTGGTTTGGCAAACGCTTAGCCAAACTCTTGGTTAATGTTACCGACAATGACTTCTTGGCTTCTGCTGGTTTTGCTTTAGACATTAGCTTCACCCGTAATTTCTTCTACTGTTTTACCACGTTTATCAGCAATGGCTTGTGGTGAATGTGATCCAGCCAAACCTTTCATGGTTGCACGAACCACGTTAACAGGATTTGTTGAGCCATAGCACTTCGCCAAAATATTGTGGATACCGGCAACTTCAAATATCGCGCGCATCGCGCCACCGGCAATAATACCGGTACCATCAGATGCAGGCTTCATGAAAACTTTTGAAGCGCCATGTGATGAAACGATCGTATGGTGAACGGTGGTGCCTTGCATAGGAATTTCGACCAAATTACGTCGAGCATTTTCCATCGCTTTGCGAATTGCTTCAGGCACTTCACGTGCTTTACCACGGCCAATTCCTACTCGACCACTGCCATTACCAACAACAGTTAGCGCTGAGAAACCAAATATACGGCCACCCTTCACAACTTTTGCAGTTCTGCGTACTTCGATTAACTTTTCTTCGTATTGACCATCGGTCTTTTGGTCTTGTTTTGATGCCATGATGCCAACCTTTAAACCGTTAAACCATGTTCATTTGCTGATTGTATTAATGCTGCTACACGACCATGGAATTTGAATCCTGAACGGTCTGAGGCTGCAGAATTGATACCCGCTTCCTTAGCTCTTTCGGCTAATAATTTACCAACTTGTTTTGATAAGTCGGTTTTTGTCTCTTCACCTTTCGCTGCATCTTTAATCGCTTTTTCTAAACTAGATGCACTAGCTAGAATTTTTCCGCCTACTGGCGCGATTAATTGAGCATAGATATGTTTTGCTGATCGACCAATACACAAACGTACCGTGCCTTTTTCAGCTCCTAATCGCTTAATATGCTCTCTAGTGCGACGCGATCTTCTAATACGCGCGATACGCTTTTTATTCATTGTCTCTCACCTAATTATTTTTTCTTGGTTTCTTTCAAAATAATCACTTCATCTGCATAGCGAATGCCTTTGCCTTTGTAAGGCTCAGGGCTACGTAATCCGCCGCAAATGCCACGAATATCCGCTGCTACTTGACCGACTAATTGTCTGTCTATCCCGGTCACTTCAATTTCAGTGAATGTAGCTGATGCTAATTCAATACCAGCAGGTGCTACATAAGTGACTGGATGAGAAAGACCTAATGTCAAATTCAACATAGGACGACCATCTTTGGATTTCGCTAATTGTGAACGATACCCTACGCCAACCAACGTCAGTTTTTTTACAAAACCTTCAGTCACGCCTTTTACATGGTTTTGCAAAATAGCGCGTGTGGTGCCAGCAAGTGCATCAGCATTTACTGCATCTGGCTTTGTTGTGATTTTGATCTGTTGATCTTCAAATACAACATTAACCGCATTTGTTAACGGTTGCTTAAGTTCCCCTTTAGGCCCTTTAACGGCAACGACGTTGTTTGCGATATGCACTTCAACGCCTTTGGGAACGTCAATCGGTAATCTTCCGACTCTTGATGACATGTTTTACCCCTTACGCTACATAGCACAGGACTTCGCCGCCCTGTCCATTTGCAACTGCTGAACGTCCTGTCATGACCCCTTGCGAGGTTGAGACAATCGTAATACCCAAATTGTCCATAACAATCGGCATCTCACGCGCTGAGGTGAATTGACGCAAGCCCGGACGACTAACTCGTTTAATCATTTCAATAACTGGTTTGTCATTGAAATATTTCAAAGATACTTTGAGCGATTTTTTGCCTTCATTGTCT
Organism: Uncultured Candidatus Berkiella sp.; assembly: GCA_964502705.1. Lineage (GTDB taxonomy): Bacteria > Pseudomonadota > Gammaproteobacteria > Berkiellales > Berkiellaceae > Berkiella. Next base: position 5,103 of record CAZCXZ010000023.1, read on the forward strand.
TCTACTGCAAAATCAGCAATGTACCCTTCGTCTTTTAATACATTCGCGATTGCAATTTTAATCTTAGAAGAAGGCATTGTGACATCTGCTAAACTAGCAGACTGTCCATTACGGATCCGCGTTAACATGTCCGCGATAGGATCCTGCATACTCATGGTGTTCTCCTCAAAGCTACCAACTTGATTTAACTAATCCAGGAACTTCGCCTGACATTGCACGTCGACGTAGTTCGTTACGGCATAAGCTGAATTTGCGATATACACCGCGCACTCTGCCTGTAATGCTGCAACGGCGTGACAAACGCACCTTGCACGAATCGCGCGGCAACTTTTCAAATTTTGCTAGAACTTCGAACTTAGCATCAATATCCAAATCTGGATCGTTTAGCTGTTGACGTAGCTCTTGACGCTTTGCAGTATGCTTTTCAAACTGCTGCTTACGCTTCTTTTCACGACGTACCATGCGTTGACTAGACACTCTTCACCTCAGCAGTTTTCGTTTCGCGAAATGGGAAATTAAAAGCTTTTAACAATGCGAAAGCTTCAGCATCAGTCTTCGCGGATGTTGTAATCGTAATATCAAGGCCACGAACAGCATCTACCTGATTGTAATCAATTTCAGGGAAGGTAATCTGTTCTTTCAGACCTAAGCTGTAGTTGCCTCGTGAGTCGAACGAACGTGGGTTCAAACCCCGAAAGTCACGTACTCGTGGCAACGCTACGCTTAATAAGCGATCCAAGAATTCATACATACGCTCACCACGTAAGGTTACTTTGCAACCGATTGGCCAACCATCACGGATTTTGAAACCCGCAACTGATTTACGACTCAATGTAATCACCGCTTTTTGTCCTGCGATTTGCGTTAGGTTGTCTTGCGCAGCTTTCGCGATTTTTTTATCGTCAGCGGCTTCACCTACGCCCATGTTCAAGGTTATTTTCTGAATACGCGGCACTTGCATGACATTGTCATAGCCAAATTGCTTTTCAAGCGCAGCAATCACTTTCTCGTGGAAGTGCTTCTTCAGACGGCTCTGATTTGCTTTGTTGTCCTGGGTTTGTGCTTTAGCACTCTTACTCTTAGACATCCACCACCTCGTTAGATGATTTGAAATATCGAACTTTATTACCATCTACAGTTCTAATGCCAACACGACTGGGTTTGTTAGTCGTAGGATCCAGCAAAGCAACTTTACAAACCGGCATAGCCGCTTCCCGTGGAATAATTCCACCTGGCTGTTCCTTTTGTGGATTGGGTTTTACGTGTTCTTTCTTGATGTTGATACCCTCAACAACAAGCCATAAGCCAGTTTCAGGACGGCTTGTCTTAGCTAGTACTTGTAATACCGTGCCCGTGCGCCCTTTATCTTTGCCTGACGTTACCCGAACTTTATCGCCTTTTCGAATTTTGCGCATAATAATTCTCTCAACTCACAGCACTTCGGGTGCTAATGAAATAATTTTCATATAATTGTTACGTAGCTCGCGCGTAACCGGTCCGAAAATACGAGTCCCGATTGGCTGCATTTGAGCGCTTAACAATACCGCTGCATTACCATCAAAGCGGATAAGCGAACCATCGTCACGTCTCACGCCTTTACGCGTGCGCACAACGACCGCTAGCAATACATCGCCTTTCTTTACTTTTCCACGAGGAATCGCTTCTTTGACAGTAATACGGATAACATCACCGATGCCCGCATAACGTCTTTTAGATCCCCCAAGGACCTTGATGCACATCACTCGACGGGCACCGCTATTGTCTGCCACGTCTAGAACCGTTTGCATCTGAATCATGATACTCTCCGCTAACTCACTAAGTCTTAGCCTAACAGCCACTCTCCGCCAAAAGGTCGAATATAGTACCATTGCTGTCGGCTAAGAGAAACCAGCTACTCTGCTTTTTCTATAACCCGGACCAATTGCCAAGTTTTAGTCTTTGATATTGGTCTAACTTGTTTAATCTCAACCAAATCACCCGTTTTACTTGCATGATCAGGATCATGAATATGAAAAGTGGTTTGACGTTTGATTACCTTACCGTACTGAGGATCACGATGAGACCAAGCCACTTCGACTGTACGAGTTGCTTGGCGCTTGTCACTGATCACTTTACCGACAAGAGTACCGGACGATTGTTCAACGTTACTCATCCTTACTTCCTTTCATATCAAGTTCTGTCATGATGGTCATAACACGAGCGATATCACGACGAACATGTCGCAATTGCTGATTTGTTGCTAATTGACCACTACCATGTTGCATTTTTAACTTAAATTGCTTTTGAACCAGCTCTTTAAGTGTATTTTGCAACGTCGATTTATTTTGTTGTCGTAACTCGTTTGCTTTCATTACATTACCGTCCGTTCAACAAATTCTGTTTTAACGGGAAGTTTTGCAGCAGCTAATTTGAATGCTTCTTCTGCAACTTCTCGTGTAACGCCTTGGATTTCATAAAGCATTTTACCTGGTTGGATTTGTGCAACCCAATATTCCACGTTACCTTTACCGGAACCCATTCGAACTTCTAATGGCTTTTGTGTAATTGGTTTGTCTGGGAAAATTCGGATCCAGATCTTACCACCACGTTTTACATATCGGCTCATCGCGCGTCGTGCTGCTTCAATTTGTCTGGCCGTAATACGACCACGATCAGTTGCTTGCAGCCCAAAATCACCAAAGCTTACTTTGTTACCACGCAAAGCGAGTCCGCGGTTACTCCCTTTGTGCATTTTCCTGTATTTTGTACGTTTAGGTTGTAGCATTGTCGCCCTCTATTGCTGATCCACGGTTGCGGTGGCATTTGTTCCAGCAGTGAGATCTTTATCAAATATCTCGCCTTTGAAAATCCAAACCTTCACACCAATAATTCCATAGGTTGTTTGAGCAATCGCGGTCGCATAATCAATGTCTGCACGGAAAGTATGAAGTGGCACTCGGCCTTCACGCACCCATTCCGTACGAGCAATTTCTGCTCCACCCAAACGCCCTGCAACACAAATTTTCACGCCTTTCGCGCCAAAGCGTAATGCATTGCTAACCGCTCTTTTCATTGCGCGTCTAAACATCACGCGTCGCTCTAACTGCTGAGCAATACTTTCAGCGACTAAGTAAGCGTCTAATTCTGGTCGACGAATTTCTTCGATATTGATGTGCACAGGCACGCCCATTAACGTAGAAACTTTTTGACGTAATTGTTCGATATCTTCGCCTTTCTTACCGATCACAACACCTGGTCGTGCAGTATGAATGGTGATATGTGCATTTTTTGCAGGTCTTGCAATTTGAATACGACCTACAAATGCATTTTTTAACTTTTGACGCAGGTATTCACGTGTTTGCAAATCGCTCAATAATAAACCTGGATAGTGTTTCTTATTGGCGTACCACATTGAACGATGGGTCTCAATAATGCCCAAGCGTATGCCTGTTGGATGAACTTTTTGTCCCATTACGCCCTCTCTTTACTGTGAATATCTGACACCACAATTTTGATGTGACATCGGCGTTTAACGATACGATTACCACGCCCTTTTGCACGCGCCTTAAATCTCTTTAAGGAGGTTGCCTCATCAATGGTGATAGTCGACACTTTTAATTCATCAATATCTGCGCCTTGGTTATGCTCAGCGTTCGCAATCGCGGATTCTAATAATTTCTTAATTAGCTTAGCGGATTTTTTGCGCGCAAAGTTTAAAACTTCAACGGCTTTCTCTACGCCAAGTCCACGAATTTCATTAGCAACCAAACGTGCCTTCTGTGGTGACGAACCAGCATTTCTTAATACTGCGGATACTTCCATTTTCTAACCCCCTACTTTTTATCTTTGCCGGAGGCTGCGGTTTTCTTATCGCCTGAATGCCCACGAAATGTTCTCGTAGCAGCGAATTCACCTAGCTTATGGCCTACCATGTTTTCATTCACCAAGACTGGTACAAAAATCTTGCCATTATGTACCATCATTGTTGCCCCTACAAATTCAGGAACGATAGTACTACGGCGTGACCATGTTTGGACCACTAAACGGCCTCTACCACCCGCTTCTTTGCGGGTTTTAGCGACTTTTTTCAATAATTTTGGGCTACAATATGGCCCTTTTTTTAATGAACGTGCCATTATTAACCCCTTTCACCCTTCTTCTGCCCACGACGACGGACAATAAACCGACTGGAAACCTTTCTACGGTTACGTGTCTTCTTACCTTCCGGCTTACCGTTCTTGTTACATGGCGGACGACCACCGGATGTACGACCTTCACCACCACCCAACGGATGGTCGACTGGGTTCTTCGCAACACCACGTACAGTAGGTCTAATACCGAGCCAACGTACTGCACCGGCTTTACCGATAACGCGTAGATTGTGTTCGCCATTACCAACTTCACCAATCGTTGCACGGCATGATGCTAATATTTTTCGCATTTCACCACTGCGCAAACGAATGGTTGCATAAGTGCCTTCACGAGCAAGTAACTGAGCGGAACCGCCAGCACTACGCACCATTTGTGCACCTTTGCCAGGTTTCAATTCAATACAATGAATCGTCGCACCGACAGGAATATTCAAAATTGGCAAACAGTTGCCTGGGAGAATAGAAACATCTGGACCAGATTCAACTTTTGCACCTGCAGCGATCCCTTTTGGCGCAATGATGTAACGACGTTCACCATCTGCGTAAACCAATAACGCAATATTTGCACTACGGTTAGGATCATATTCAATACGCTCTACGCGTGCAGGAATGCCGTCTTTGTCACGTTTAAAATCGATGACACGTAAACGACGACGATGACCACCACCACGATGATCGACAGTCACACGACCAATGTCATTACGACCGTTGGTACGATTTTTCTTCTTCGTCAATGCTTTGACGGGGCGCCCTTTATGCAAGCCTTCCGTTTTAATCTTAATTTTAAAACGTTGACCTGGTGAAGTTGGCTTTAACTCAATAATGGCCATATAACACCTTATTACTCAAACTCTGCAAAGTTGATCTGTGTGCCTTGCGCTAATTTGACGTAGGCTTTTTTCATTTTCTTTGTACGACCCTCAACTTGTCCGAAACGAACAAATGCTCGTCCCTTAACAAGTGTACGAACCGACTCCACCTTCACATTTGGAAAAAACTGCTCTACAGCTTGTTTGATCTCATGCTTATTCGCTTTTGGATTTACCCAAAAGGAAACGGAGTTCTCACGTTCACCGGATCGGCTCGCTTTTTCGGAAACTAAAGGCGCTATTAATACCTTTGATAAGGCATATATTGGTTGTTTCGCGCTCATCCTAGCACCTCTTCTAGCTTTCTAATTGCATCGACCGTCATCAGCACATTGTCATACTTCAAGAGCTGAACAGGGTTAACACCACTTGCTTCTCTAACTGCAATCGAAGGTACGTTGCGTGAAGATAAATAGAGATTTTCATCCAATTTATCAACAACGATTAAAACGCGCTCCAACTTCAGTTCTTTTAGCTTTTCTAGTAGTACTTTCGTTTTTGGCTGATCAACTTTAAATTCGTTAACGGCCATTAATCTGTCTTGACGCACTAATTCTGAAAGAATTGCGCTCATCGCACCGCGATACATTTTCTTGTTTACTTTTTGGCTATGGTCACGAGGTGTTGCAGCGAAAACCACGCCACCTTTACGCCATATTGGGCTTCTAATGGTACCAGCACAAGCACGGCCAGTTCCCTTTTGACGCCATGGCTTAGCGCCACCGCCTCTAACTTCTGCTCTGGTTTTTTGCTTTTTGGTACCAGCGCGAGCGCCAGCCATTAAAGCAACTACCACTTGGTGCACGAGGGGTTCATTAAACTCTCGTCCAAAGGTAACTTCAGAAACATCGATACTATTTGTGCCACCTGCGGCTTTGGCTAAAGCAAGTTTCATTCGCACCCTCCTTAAGCAGTTTCTGCGCGGTTGACTTGGACTTTAACCGTTGGCTTGATAATTACATCACCGCCAGGACTTCCGGGTACCGCTCCACGAATCAACAACAAATGACGTTCAGCATCAACACGTACTACTTCTAAATATTGAGCAGTACGGCGAACATCGCCCATATGACCACACATTTTCTTATTCTTAAATACACGACCTGGTGTTTGGTTTTGACCAATAGAACCCGGTACACGATGGGAACGTGAGTTACCATGCGTTGCATCTTGTGTTCTGAAATGGTGACGTTTAACCGTACCAGCAAAACCTTTACCTTTTGTCGTGCCAATCACATCAACGTGTTGTCCTTTTTCGAACAAATCAACTGTCAATGCTTGACCTACTTGATAATCAGTTCCTTCATCGTCACCTAACGGGAATTCCCATAAGCCACGACCTGCCTCAACACCTGCTTTCGCAAAGTGTCCAGCTTCGGGTTTATTCACGCGCTGTGCTTTACGAGCACCTGTGGTTACTTGCACAGAACGCAGAATAGAATTATCCCTTTGTTTTTGGGTTCTTAATTGCGTAATGCGATTAGGTAACACTTCGACTACCGTTACAGGGATTGAAGCCCCTGTTTCGGTGAATACCCGAGTCATTCCAACTTTTCTGCCAACCAAATTTATTGCCATTTTTCCCTCCGCCGTACAAGCGTTGTTGCACCGGATTTAATTTATTAACTTACTGCTATTTGTACATCGACGCCAGCGGCTAAATCGAGCTTCATCAATGCATCAACCGTTTTATCTGTTGGTTCAGCAATGATAACTAAGCGATTATGTGTACGGATCTCATATTGATCACGCGCATTGCTATCGATATGCGGCGAGATCAAAATTGTATATTTTTCGATGTGGGTTGGCATTGGAACCGGGCCTCTTACTTGAGCACCAGTTCTTTTTGCTGTTTCCACAATCTCTTTCGCTGATTTATCGATCAACTTGTGATCGAAAGCTTTTAAACGAATTCTTATGATTTGGCCTTTCATCACTCTCTCTCCTGCAGCTGATTTACTTTAACCGCGCTGCTTAGTAATCACTTGTTCGGTAATGTTTGCTGGTGCTTCCATGTATTTTTCAAATTCCATGGAGTATGTTGCTCGCCCTTGTGACATAGATCGCAATGCGGTCGCATAACCAAACATTTCTGACAAAGGAACCATTGCAGAAACTTGTTTACCCGATGGGGTATCGTCCATGCCTTGTAGTACGCCACGTCGACGGTTAAGGTCACCCATCACATCGCCCATATACTCTTCAGGTGTAACAACTTCCACCTTCATGATAGGTTCGAGGAGCTTGGGTTTCGCTTTTAATGCACCTTCTTTGAAGGCCATTGAGCCAGCGATTTTGAACGCCATTTCACTGGAGTCCACATCATGGAAAGAACCATCAAATAATGCAGCTTTAACGTCTACAACAGGATAGCCTGCTAAAACACCATTTTGCATTTGTTCGATAATACCTTTGCTAACCGCAGGAATGTATTCCTTAGGAATCGCGCCGCCTTTAATTTCGTCAACAAATTCAAAGCCTTTACCAGGTTCATTTGGTTCCAAACGGATCCAAACATGACCGTACTGACCACGACCACCTGACTGACGAATGAATTTACCTTCTTGTTCAACTTTAGCGGTAATACTTTCACGGTAAGCAACCTGAGGATTACCCACGTTCGCTTCCACTGAGAATTCGCGCTTCAAGCGATCAACTAAAATTTCTAAGTGTAATTCGCCCTGACCTGCCAAGATGGTTTGACCTGATTCTTCATCAGTGAAAACACGCATCGAAGGATCTTCTTTTGCTAAGCGACCCAAAGCAATACCCATTTTTTCTTGGTCTGCTTTAGTTTTGGGTTCAATAGCAACAGAGATTACAGGCTCTGGGAAAATCATTTTTTCTAAAACAATCACATTATCTGGATCAGTTAATGTGTCACCGGTGGTGGTATGCTTCAGACCCACAACAGCCGCGATGTCGCCTGCGCGAACTTCTTTGATTTCTTCGCGTGAGTTAGCGTGCATCTGTAAAATTCGGCCAAAGCGTTCTTTCTTGTCTTTCAATGAATTTAAAACTGTCGTACCCGCTTCTAATGTACCGGAGTAAACACGGAAGAAGGTTAATGTACCAACGAATGGATCGTTGATAATTTTAAATGCATAAGCGGCAAAAGGCGCGTCATCAGAAGCTGAACGTGTAATATGCTTCTCTGAATCTTCGTCTGCAGTACCAACAACATCAGGAATATCGGTAGGTGAAGGCAAAAACTGTACAACAGCGTCAAGCATCGCCTGTACGCCTTTGTTCTTGAATGCTGAACCGCATAATACAGGAACAATTTCGTTAGCGATGGTACGCATACGAAGACCTTGATAGATTTCTTCGTTGCTCAATTCACCATGCTCAAGGTATTTTTCCATGAGCTCTTCGCTTGCTTCAGCTGCCGCTTCAACCATGTTGTCATGATATTCTTGGCATTTATCTTTAATGTTCGCAGGAATATCATGTTCTTCAAAACGTGTTCCTTCGGTTTTGTCATCCCAAATGATCGCTTTCATTTTGACAAGATCGACAACGCCTTCGAAATTTTCTTCTGCGCCAATGTTCAATTGGATAGGAATTGCATTCGCACCTAAACGTTCACGCATCTGTTTAACAACACGTAAAAAGTCTGCGCCAGCACGGTCCATTTTATTAACAAACGCAATACGGGGAACTTTGTACTTGTTTGCTTGACGCCAAACAGTTTCTGACTGTGGCTCTACACCGCCCACAGCACAGAACACACCACATGCGCCGTCGAGTACGCGTAATGAGCGTTCTACTTCGATGGTAAAGTCAACGTGGCCTGGGGTATCAATAATGTTAATACGATGTTCAGGAAAGTTCTGAGCCATCCCCTTCCAGAAGCAAGTCGTTGCCGCTGAGGTAATGGTAATACCGCGTTCTTGCTCTTGTTCCATGTAATCCATGACAGCAGCGCCATCATGAACTTCACCGATTTTATGTGACACGCCTGTATAGAACAGAACTCGTTCTGTAGTAGTGGTTTTACCGGCGTCAATATGCGCCATAATCCCGATATTTCTAACGTGTTGTAAAGGTGTTTTACGCGCCACGTTTGTGCTCCTAAGGCTTTACCAACGGAAATGTGAAAATGCTTTGTTCGCTTCAGCCATACGGTGAGTATCTTCTCGCTTCTTCACCGCACCGCCTTTACCACGGCCACCGCCTTCTTCATCTGCAGCATCTAAAATTTCTGCTGCTAAGCGTGCCGTCATACCTTTTTCGCCACGTTTACGTGCGAAATCAACGATCCAACGCATTGCTAATGCAGTGCTACGTGAAGGTCTAACTTCCACGGGGATCTGGTAGGTTGCACCACCGACTCGGCGTGATTTAACTTCAACCGTAGGGCGAACATTTTCAACCGCACGTTTGAATACTTCGATTGGATCCTGGTCTTTTCCGCGCTCACGAATAATATCTAAAGCACCGTAAAGGCTTTTTTCCGCAATCGACTTTTTACCATCTTGCATAAGATGGTTAATAAATTTTGCAGCTAATGCGCTACCGTAAACTGGATCCGGCAACGTTTTGCGTTTAGTGACGACTCTTCTTCTTGGCATGATGTTATTTTCCTACAACCAAGTTATGAACTATGCAGCTTGTTTAGGACGCTTGGTACCGTACTTGGAGCGACCTTGCTTACGATTATTCACACCTGCAGTATCTAAACTACCGCGTACTACGTGATATCTCACACCTGGTAAGTCTTTTACACGACCGCCACGGATCAGTACGACTGAGTGTTCCTGTAAGTTGTGGCCTTCACCGCCGATGTAGACGGTAACTTCGTAGCCATTGGTCAACTTAACACGGCAAACTTTACGCAACGCCGAGTTTGGTTTTTTCGGTGTTACTGTGTAAACCCTGGTGCATACACCACGACGAAGTGGGCATGACATTAATGCCGGGCTTTTAGACTTTCTTTTCACTGAGCGACGTCCTTTGCGGACTAGCTGATTCACGGTTGCCATAGCGTACGTGACACTCCTCAATTAAAAATTGCAATTTTACTCAAACAAAAAGGTCAAAAGCATCCCGCTTCCCCTTCATTTGAGAAGCGTGATGCTAAATGCATTTGGGTGCTAAGTCAAATCTTGATTCCTGCTTGGCGCGTTTTGGCGCTTCGCAGGACAAGTTGCGAACTTCGTACCTTTTTTAGGGCCACCTCTTTATATAAAGATATGGGGCCCATTGTTTTATTATTTTGTCATTCGACTAAGACGCAGATGAATTTAGCATCTCGCTCAGTGCGTGTTCTACTTCACTCGCTGTCACAGTACTCTTTTGCCCATCACGTGAACCACGTAATAGTGCAGCCTGTGCTTTGCGACGCTGCAGGTGGCTAGCTAACCCAGTACCCGCAGGAATAAGTCGGCCAACAATAACGTTTTCTTTCAGTCCGCGCAACTCATCTTTTTTGCCACTGACTGCCGCTTCGGTTAGAACGCGGGTGGTTTCTTGGAAAGAAGCCGCTGAAATGAACGATTCTGTTGCTAATGATGCTTTCGTAATACCTAAGAGCATCGGTTCAATACGCGCCACAATCTTATTCTTAGCAACCATCTCTTTGTTCACATCGTTTACACGATAAACTTCAAGCTGCTCGCCTTTTAAGAAGCGTGTATCACCCGGATCGCTAATAACGACTTTACGTAGCATCTGACGAACGATTGTCTCGATGTGCTTATCGTTGATGTTAACGCCTTGTAAGCGGTAAACATCTTGCACTTCGTTGACGATGTAGTTTGCCAAAGCACCAACGCCTAGCAAGCGTAAGATGTCATGCGGGTTGGCTGGGCCATCCGCAATCACTTCACCACGCTCAACGTATTCCCCTTCAAAGACGCCAACGTGACGCCATTTAGGAATAAGTTCTTCGTGTGACTCGCCACCCTCTTGGGAAGTGATGACCAGTCTTCGCTTACCTTTGGTTTCTTTACCGAAGCTAACAATACCGGAGATCTCTGCCAAAATAGCAGGTTCTTTTGGTTTGCGCGCTTCAAAGAGATCCGCCACGCGGGGCAGACCGCCGGTGATATCACGTGTCTTAGAGGTTTCTTGCGGAATTCTCGCTAACACGTCACCGACTTTAATTTGTTGTCCATCTTCAACGCTGACAATAGCATTAGCGCCCAAGAAGTAATGCGCCGGTAAGCTTGTACCTGCAAGGCAAAGATCTTCGCCCTTATCATTCACAAGCTTCAACATCGGACGTAATTCTTTACCTGAACTTGAACGATATTGTTTCGCATCAGAGATTACGATACTGGATAAACCGGTTAGATCATCGGTTTGTCGATGCATGGTTACACCGTCGACCATGTCGACGAAGTTAATGAAACCTGCAACTTCAGTAATAATCGGATGGGTATGCGGATCCCAGTTTGCAACGGTTTGACCGCTCTGCACTTGATCGCCATCACCAACCGTTAATACGGCACCATAGGGTAATTTATAACGTTCACGATCACGGTTGTGCTCATCCATAACGGATAATTCACCGGAGCGGGATACGGTTACATAGTTACCACTGTCGTTCTTAATAATTTTTAAGTTATGTAACTTAATCTTACCCTTGGTCTTAATGAGTACGCTATTTTCAGCGGTTGCTCTAGATGCTGCACCACCGATATGGAAGGTACGCATGGTTAACTGTGTACCTGGTTCACCGATTGACTGTGCCGCGATAACGCCGACAGCTTCACCGCTATTAACCAAGTGGCCACGTGCCAAATCACGGCCATAACACATTGCACACACCCCATGACGGGATTCACAGGTAATAGGTGAACGAACCAATACTTTATCAACGGTGTTGGTTTCAAGCGTTTCTACCCATGCTTCATCTAGCACGGTTCCCGAAGGAACTAAAATGTCATTACTACCGGGCTTCAATACAGCAGAAATTACCGTACGACCTAACACGCGCTCGCGTAACGGTTCAACCACGTCACCGCCTTCAATATGCGGCATCATGACCAAGCCGTTGGTTGCACCACAATCATGTTCGGTGATGACAACGTCTTGTGCCACGTCAACTAAACGTCACGTTAAGTAACCAGAGTTAGCCGTTTTGAGCGCAGTATCGGCCAAACCTTTACGCGCACCGTGAGTCGAAATAAAGTACTGAAGTACGTTCAAGCCTTCACGGAAGTTTGCGGTAATCGGTGTCTCAATAATCGAGCCATCTGGTTTCGCCATCAAACCACGCATACCGGCCAACTGTCTGATCTGTGCAGGGCTACCACGAGCGCCAGAATCCGCCATCATGTAAACCGAGTTGAAAGATTCCTGAGTCACTTCTTCGCCTTTGGCGTTCATGACCTGTTCAGTTGAAATCTCGTCCATCATCGCTTTAGCAACTTGGTCGTTAGCACGGGACCAAATATCGATAACTTTATTGTAACGCTCACCATGCGTTACAAGACCTGAGCTGTACTGAGACTCAATTTCTTTTACTTCATCTTCCGCACGGTTAACGATACCGCTTTTCGCGGTAGGAATGACTAAATCGTCAATACCAATCGAACAACCTGAAATAGTTGCATAACGGAAACCGAAGTACATTAATTGATCGGCAAAGATAACTGTGTCTTTTAAGCCAACTTGGCGGTAACACTGGTTAACTAAGCGTGAAATCGCTTTCTTAGTTAAGGTTTGGTTCACTAATGTGAATGGCATACCTTTTGGCAGCAATTCAGACAACAGTGCGCGACCCACAGTTGATTCAACGAGTTGTCGCTTAACTTCACCTTCTTCTTGATTATTTTCAACATCCACACGTACGCGGATCTTGGCATGTAAATCAACTGCTTTAGCTGAATATGCACGATGAACTTCTGCCACATCGGAGAAGATCATGCCTTCGCCTTTAGCGTTCACTTTTTCACGTGTTACATAATAAAGACCTAAAACCACGTCTTGGGATGGAACAATAATCGGCTCACCGTTTGCAGGTGAAAGAACGTTATTGGTCGACATCATCAGTGCACGTGCTTCTAATTGTGCTTCAATCGTCAACGGTACGTGAACGGCCATTTGGTCACCGTCAAAGTCCGCGTTATAGGCGGCGCAGACTAACGGATGTAATTGAATCGCTTTACCTTCAATTAGGACAGGTTCAAATGCTTGAATACCTAATCTATGCAAGGTAGGTGCTCGGTTTAGAAGTACAGGATGCTCGCGGATCACTTCTTCTAAAATATCCCAAACTTCAGGACCTTCACGCTCAACCATTTTCTTAGCCGCTTTAATAGTGGTCGCAAGACCTCTTAATTCAAGCTTACTGAAAATAAATGGTTTAAATAATTCCAATGCCATTTTCTTAGGTAAACCACATTGGTGTAAACGCAATGTAGGGCCTACTACGATCACGGAACGACCAGAGTAATCGACACGCTTACCTAATAAGTTTTGACGGAAACGACCTTGCTTACCTTTAATCATATCCGCTAAAGATTTTAACGGACGTTTATTGGAGCCCGTGATAGCTCTACCACGACGACCATTATCCAAGAGCGCGTCAACCGCTTCCTGTAACATACGCTTTTCGTTGCGTACGATGATGTCAGGCGCATTCAGATCGAGTAAACGCTTGAGACGGTTGTTACGGTTAATAACGCGACGATATAAATCGTTCAAGTCAGAGGTCGCAAAACGACCACCATCCAACGGTACTAACGGACGTAAATCCGGTGGCAATACAGGCAATACCGTCATGATCATCCATTCGGGTTTATTGCCAGAATCCAAGAATGCTTCCACCAGCTTGAGGCGCTTAGCCAATTTCTTCGACTTGGTCTCAGAATTGGTGGTAGGAATTTCTTCACGAATCGTTTCAGCTTCGGTTTTAAGATCGATGCGTTTGAGAAGCTCTTTAACCGCTTCTGCACCCATACGCGCATCAAATTCGTCACCGTACTGTTCAATCGCATCCAGGTAAGCTTCTTCAGATAACAGCTGACCTTTTTCTAATGGGGTCATGCCTGGATCAATAACAACATAGGCTTCGAAGTATAAAATGCGTTCGATATCACGCAAGGTCATATCAAGTAATAGACCAATACGGGAAGGTAATGATTTTAAGAACCAAATATGTGCAACTGGGCTTGCAAGTTCCACGTGACCCATGCGTTCACGACGCACTTTGGCCAAGGTAACTTCCACACCACATTTTTCACAAATAACACCACGATGCTTGAGGCGTTTGTATTTGCCACATAAGCATTCGTAATCTTTTACTGGTCCAAATATTTTGGCACAGAACAAACCATCTCTCTCTGGTTTGAAAGTTCGGTAGTTAATGGTTTCAGGCTTTTTAACCTCACCATAAGACCAAGAGAGGATCAGTTCCGGTGGCGCAAGGCCAACCGCGACCCTATCAAAATCGTGACCTTTCGTTTGCTGGCGTATGATAGAAAGTAAATCTCTCAAGGTTCTCTCTCCATTATCAATGGATGCAATTCTTTAAATGCTCGTACTTAAGTTCCACATGGAAGCTATCTTAATTCTCGTGCTCAAGTTCCATGTTAATACCCAAGGAGCGGATTTCTTTCACTAATACGTTGAAAGATTCCGGCATACCAGGTTCCATACGATGGTCGCCATCAACAATGTTTTTATACATCTTGGTACGGCCGGCCACGTCATCGGATTTAACAGTTAACATTTCTTGTAAGGTGTAAGCAGCACCATAAGCTTCAAGTGCCCACACTTCCATCTCACCGAACCGCTGACCACCAAATTGTGCTTTACCACCTAATGGTTGCTGGGTCACCAAGCTGTATGAACCTGTTGAACGCGCATGCATCTTATCATCAACTAAGTGATTCAATTTCAGCATGTACATGTAACCCACGGTTACAGGACGATCAAATGATTCACCGGTTCGACCATCATATAAAGTGGTTTGCCCCGTTTCTGGCAAATCAGCCATTTTTAACAACTTTTTGATTTCAGCTTCGGTTGCGCCATCAAATACCGGTGTTGCCATCGGAATACCTGCACGCAAGTTGGTGCTCATTTCCGTCAGCTCTTCATCAGTGAATTGATTAAAATCAATTTTCTGTTGGCCACCGATGCTATAGATGGAGTGCAAGAATTTGCGAACTTCGTCTAGTGCGCGTCTTTCATCTAGCATCTTACCAATTTTCAGGCCAAGTCCTTTGGCAGCCCAACCTAAGTGGGTTTCCAAAATCTGACCAACGTTCATACGAGAAGGAACGCCTAATGGGTTCAATACGATATCAACTGGCGTGCCATCTTCTAAGTACGGCATGTCTTCAATTGGGGTAATGCTGGAGATTACACCTTTGTTACCATGACGACCGGCCATTTTATCACCAGGCTGAATACGGCGTTTAACTGCCAAGTACACTTTAGCAATCTTCAACACGCCCGGTGCCAAATCATCACCTTGTTGTAACTTCGCACGCTTTTCATCACGACGTTGTTCGTAATCTTCACGTAACTTCTTAATACGTTCATTAGCTGCTTCAAGCTTTTGATTCGCCTTGTCGTCTTTTAAGCTGATTTCGAACCATTTTTCATTATCTAATTTCTCTAGATAATCACTGGTGATCTTGTCGCCTGCTTTGAGACCTTGTGGGCCGCCTTCTGCAGTCATACCAATCAACATCTTCTCTACGCGCTGATAAATATCACCTTCACGAATTCGGAATTCGTCTTCCAAGTCTTTCTTGATACGTTCAAATTCAGTTTTTTCAATTTGTAATGCGCGCGCATCTTTTTCAACGCCATCACGTGTGAAGACATGAACGTCAATGACTGTACCATTCATACCGGTTGGTACACGTAATGAAGTGTCTTTTACGTCGGACGCTTTTTCACCAAAGATTGCTCTTAAGAGTTTCTCTTCAGGGGTAAGTTGTGTTTCACCTTTAGGTGTTACTTTACCGACCAGAATGTCGCCTGCTTCTACTTCAGCACCAATATATACAATGCCGGATTCATCAAGCTTAGACAGTGCACTTTCACCAACGTTAGGAATATCAGAGGTAATTTCCTCTGGTCCTAATTTGGTATCACGAGCAACACAGGTTAATTCTTCAATATGAATAGTGGTAAATCTATCTTCTTGAACCACACGTTCACTGATGAGGATGGAATCCTCGAAGTTGTAACCATTCCAAGGCATGAACGCTACTAACAGGTTTTGACCTAAAGCCAATTCACCCATATCAGTAGACGGACCGTCTGCTAACACGTCGCCAGCTGAAACCTTATCACCTTGCTTGATTAAAGGTTGCTGATTAATGCAAGTATTTTGGTTGGAACGTGTGTACTTTGTTAAGTTGTAGATATCAACACCCGTTTCGTTTTCGAGCGTTTCATCATCATGAACTCGAATAACAATACGACCTGCGTCTACGGAATCAACGACACCGCCACGTTTAGCAACAACAGTTACACCCGAATCCGTTGCTACGATACGTTCCATACCGGTACCCACTAAAGGCTTTTCAGACTTTAATGTTGGTACAGCTTGACGTTGCATGTTCGAGCCCATCAATGCGCGGTTCGCGTCATCGTGTTCTAAGAACGGAATCAAGGAAGCTGCCACTGACACGATTTGCTTAGGTGACACATCCATAAATTGGACTTTTTCTTTGGTTGTGAACGTAAACTCGTTCTTATGACGACATGGTACCAAGTCATCAACTAACTCTAAGTTTTCGTTAGAAGAAGCGTTTGCCTGCGCAATAACATAGTCGCCTTCTTCAATCGCCGATAAGAATTCGATTTCATTCGTTACTTTACCGTTAACGACTTTACGATAAGGACTTTCTAAAAATCCATATTCGTTGGTTCGAGCATAAACCGCTAAAGAGTTGATCAAACCAATGTTTGGACCTTCAGGCGTTTCAATTGGGCACACACGACCATAATGCGTTGGATGTACGTCGCGGACTTCGAAGCCTGCTCTTTCACGAGTCAAACCACCGGGTCCTAAAGCAGAAACACGTCGCTTATGCGTGACTTCTGAGAGCGGATTATTTTGATCCATGAACTGTGACAATTGTGACGAACCAAAGAATTCTTTGATTGCCGCAGAGACAGGTTTAGCATTAATCAAATCTTGTGGCATTAAGCCGTCAGATTCAGCGACGCTCAAACGCTCTTTCACTGCACGTTCAACGCGCACTAAGCCTACTCGGAATTGGTTTTCAGCCATTTCACCGACGCTTCGAACACGTCGATTACCCAAGTGATCGATATCGTCCACTTCGCCACGGCCATCACGGATATCAATTAATGTTTTGATAACAGCAATAATATCGTCTTTTGATAATACGCCTTGACCTGTGATTTCTTTACGACCAACACGACGGTTGAACTTCATACGACCAACAGCAGACAGATCGTAACGGTCTTCTGCAAAGAACAAGTTGTTGAATAAGGTTTCAGCAGCTTCTTTGGTTGGCGGCTCACCAGGACGCATCATGCGGTAAATCTCTACCAATGCTTCCATTTGTGATTTAGTTGGATCGATTCTTAAGGTATCGGAAATATAAGGACCATGATCCAAATCGTTGGTGTAAAGCGTCGAAAATTCAGTAATGTTCGCTTTAATCAACGCTTCTAATAATTCAGGGGTAATCTCAGAGTTCGCAGCTGCAACGATTTCGCCGGTCTCGGTATCGATAACATCTTTAGCTAATGCTTTACCATAGAGGTATTCTCTTGGTGTGCGTAATTCTGTTACGCCGCCTTCTTCCATCTGTCTTGTGTGACGAGGAGTAATACGACGCCCTTCTTCTACAATCACGTTGCCTTTTTTGTCGCGAATATCAAACATGGCAGTTTCACCACGTAAGCGACCTGGGATCAAATTCAAAATGAATTCGCCCTTTTCAATCTTGTATTCATTCGTTTCGAAGAATATTTCTAACACTTCTTGAGTGCTATAACCCAAACCACGCAACAAAATGGTGGCAGGAATTTTACGACGACGATCGATTCGAACAAAAATCGCGTCTTTTGGATCGAATTCAATATCTAACCATGAACCACGATAAGGAATAATACGTGCTGAATAGAGCAATTTACCCGATGAGTGGGTTTTACCTTTATCGTGATCGAAAAACACACCAGGTGAACGATGTAACTGCGAAACAATAACACGCTCTGTGCCGTTGATGACAAAGGTACCGTTTGGTGTCATGAGTGGAATTTCACCCATGTAAACTTCTTGTTCTCGAATATCTTTTACTTTCTTGGTATCGCCAGATGCTTCTTTATCAAATAGCACCAATCGAACAAGCACTCGTAATGGCGTCGCATAGGTTAAACCACGTTGTTGGCATTCTTTTACATCAAAGGAAGGTGTCCCCAAGCGGTAACAAACAAACTCCAACTGTGCATTTCCAGAAAAACTGGTGATTGGAAATACGGAGTTAAATGCTGCTTGCAACCCTATATCTTTGCGATCTTCTATTGCAACATTTGCTTGCAAAAAGGCTAGCTGGTACGAATCAAGCTGTATAGCAAGGAGTGGAGGGATTTCCTCCGAAGTACTCAGGCGTTTGCCAAAATCAGCTCGCGGTCGCTTTTTCTCGGTATAGGATAATGCCATTGGGAGTCCTCAGCTAATAGTCACCTAAAAACGACGAAAACTGGTGGAGGAAAACCCCCACCAGTCATAACAACAATGAGATTCAAGTATTACTTGATCTCTACAGTTGCGCCGGATTCTTCTAGTTCTTTCTTGAATTTGTCAGCATCGGCTTTAGAGCAAGCTTCTTTCACAGGAGCTGGTGCACTTTCAACTAATGCTTTAGCTTCTTTTAAGCCTAAGTTAGTGATTGCACGAACCGCTTTAATGACGTCTACTTTCTTGTCACCAAATGCTTTCAAGATTACATCGAATTCGGTCTTTTCTTCAGCAGCAGCAGCGGCAGCAACAGGAGCTGCAACAGCAACAGCAGCTTGCGCGGAAACACCTAGTTCGTCTTCCATCTTTTTAACAAGTTCAACAACTTCCATAATGGAAAGTTCAACGATTGAATCAAAAATCTTTTGAATTTTGGTATCTGACATGAGTATTTCTCCCGGTAATAATTTCAATCAAGCTATCGTAACTTTAATGTTACTCGCCTGCTTTTTTACGACGATAATCTTCCAAAGCTCGGACCAAACCACTATGTGGCTCTGCAATTGTACGAACCAATTTCGTTGCGGGTGCAAGTAAAGTCGCTGCCAATTGGCTAAGCGCTTCATGACGGCTAGGCAATGAAGCCACAGCGTCAAGCTTGCTCGCATCGTAATATTGTCCTGCAACTGATAAAGCTTTTACTTTGAACAACTCATTGCCCTTAGCAAATTCTTTAAACAGTTTGGCTGCAGCACCAGGTTCGTTCTTGGCAAAACCAAAAACTAGCGGACCTATCAAAGCATCACTCATGCATTCAAAATCGGTGCCTTCTAACGCTTTACGCGCTAAGGTGTTTCGAATCACCCGCAAGTAAACGCCATTTTGACGCGCTTTTGATCGCAGTGAGGTCATCGCAGGCACTGTAATGCCACGATATTCCGCCACAACGAGTGAAATTGCTTTGCTAGCTACGTTCGAGACTTCGGCGACAATCGCTTTTTTATCTTCTAGATTGAGCGCCACTTTGTCTCTCCTTCTAAGGTTATCAACTGCGGTTACATTACTGCTCCCGCCTACGCAGATTCGTTCTTTAAAAAAGAACTGATTAAGCTTTTGGCACCTGCGGTCTTTGACGTTCACTGTAACTGCACTCGCCCTAAAAGGTTGGGGAGAAACTGCTACAGGATCTTCTGCAAAAAGTGGCCCTATAAAGGGCCACCCTTACAAATCTTTAAACGCTTAACGAACCTATTTCAACAACAAGGCCTGGGCCCATGGTTGTGGTCAAGGTAATCTTTCTCATATAAACACCTTTTGAAGTGCTGGGTTTTGCTCTACGCAAATCCATAACCAACTTCTCAAGGTTTTCACGAAGTGCTTTAACTTCAAAATTGGCTTTACCAATCGTGCAATGAATAATGCCGCCTTTGTCGCTTCGGAAAGAAACTTGGCCTGCTTTAGCATTTTTAACGGCTTTAGCAACGTCGGTGGTAACTGTACCCACTTTAGGGTTAGGCATTAAACCACGTGGGCCGAGAACTCGACCTAATTGACCAACAAGACGCATTGCATCTGGGGTAGCAATAAGAACATCAAATTCCCATTTGCCTGAATCTGCCATGCCTTTAATTTGCTCTGCTAAATCTTCAAAACCGACAAATTCCGCACCCGCATCTTTCGCAGCTTGTGCATTTGCGCCTTGCGCAAATACCGCAACGCGCATATCGCGACCAGTGCCGTTAGGTAACAATGTTGCGCCACGCACAACCTGATCAGATTTCTTAGGATCAACACCTAATTGCACTGCTGCATCAACGCTTTCAACAAATTTCAATTTTGAAAGATCTTTCAATAATGACAACGCATCATCCACTGCATAAGATTTTGTGGTTGATACTTTTTCAGCAATCGCTGACATTCGCTTTGATAATTTTGCCATGACGATTAACCCTCAACCTCAATACCCATGCTTCGTGCAGTGCCCGCGATTGTGCGAATGGCTGCTTCCATATCTGCTGCTGTTAAGTCAGGCATTTTGGTGGTTGCAATTTCCATTAATTGAGCGCGCTTCACTTTGCCCACTTTTTCAGTGTTTGGCTTGCCGCTACCGCTCTTCACGCCGGCTGCTTTCAATACTAAGTAAGAAGCAGGTGGTGTTTTGATGATGAAGGTAAAACTTCTATCGCTGTAAACCGTAATGATTACAGGCAAAGGTAGACCTTTTTCATACGCTGTGGAGGTTTGCGCATTGAATGATTTACAAAATTCCATAATATTTACGCCGTGCTGACCCAATGCTGGACCAACTGGGGGACTAGGATTAGCTTCCCCGGCTTTTACTTGCAGCTTAATATAAGCTGTAATTTTCTTAGCCATTTCTATCTACCTTACGTGGG
>CAZCXZ010000023.1:26134-36207 GCA_964502705.1 Uncultured Candidatus Berkiella sp.
AGAAGAAGTGAATTATGAGAAGAGCCGCTTACGCGTTGCGGTTCTTATTTTCGACCTGACCAAATTCTAATTCGACCGGTGTTGAACGACCGAAAATAAGAACCGCAACGCGTAAGCGGCTCTTCTCATAATTCACTTCTTCTACAGCGCCGTTAAAGTCAGCAAATGGCCCACTGGTAACTCGAACCACTTCGCCGGGCTCGAATAACGTTTTGGGTTTTGGCTTTTCAGCACCTTCTTTAACACGTTCAATAATCGCTTGTGCTTCTTTATCGGAAATAGGTGCAGGCCGATCACTGGTTCCACCAATGAAGCCTAAAACACGAGGAGTACGTCGCACCAAATGCCACGTTTCGTCGTCTAACACCATTTGAACTAATACATAACCGGGGAAAAACTTGCGTTCGCTTTTACGTTTTTGCCCACCACGTATTTCAACCACTTCTTCGGTTGGGACGAGAATTTCGCCAAATTTATCATGGAGATTATGGAGGCGAATCGTTTCTCTTAAATTTTTAACGACTTGATTTTCATAACCCACTAACGCCTGTACAACGTACCAACGTAAAATTAGTTCGGTTTGGTCGGTTTCTTCCATCACTAAGACGCTCCGTAACCGGTCAGCCACGCTACTGCTCTGAGAAGGACAACGTCGACTCCCCAAAGGATAAGCGAAATAATTGCCACAACACCGAGCACCATAACAGTTGTCTGTATGGTTTCTTGGCGGCTGGGCCAAACAACTTTTCGTAATTCATTGCGTGAATCGAGAGAAAAACGCCATAAGCGCTTTCCATTTTCGGTTTGAAACGCAATCACTATCGCTAGCAAAGAGGTAAAGCATAAGCCCACCACTCGCAACATTAAGGACTGGTCAGCAAAGTGATAATTGCCAAAAACACCTAACGCGATGAGCGTAAAGGCAATGGCCCACTTGAAGGAGTTCATGATACCACCTAGCGATGCGGATTGTTGGTTCATTAATGGTACTCTACTACCCTTTACTGGCAGGCCAGGAGGGAATCGAACCCCCACCCTGCGGTTTTGGAGACCGCCGCTCTGCCAATTGAGCTACTGGCCTATAAAGAAAGAACAACTCGCGCGTTGGCTTGAGTTGTTCTTTAAAAGTTTACTGATATTACTCAAGAATCTTAGAGACAACACCAGCACCAACGGTACGACCACCTTCACGAATCGCAAACTTCAGACCTTCTTCCATTGCGATAGGGTTAATCAAGGTGCCGATGATCTTTGTATTGTCGCCAGGCATAATCATTTCTACGCCTTCTGGCAGATCAATGGAACCTGTAACGTCAGTTGTTCTGAAGTAGAACTGTGGTTTGTAACCCGTAATAAATGGGGTGTGACGACCACCTTCTTCTTTGGACAGAACGTAAATTTCTGCTTCGAACTTTTTGTGTGGGGTAATGGAGCCAGGTGCTGCCAATACTTGTCCACGTTCAACGTCTTCACGTTTGGTACCACGTAACAACACGCCTACGTTTTCGCCCGCACGACCTTCTTTCAGAAGTTTGCGGAACATTTCAACGCCGGTTACAGTTGTTTTAACGGTATCTTTAATACCAACGATTTCAACTTCTTTACCAACTTCGATGATACCACGCTCAATACGGCCGGTTACTACAGTACCGCGACCTGAGATGGAGAACACATCTTCCACTGGTAACAAGAAAGGTTTGTCGATAACGCGGGGCGGAACAACGAAATATTCGTCCATAGCCGCAACCAGTCTCAAAATAGAAGGTTCGCCGATTTCGCTTGTATCGCCTTCTAGTGCTTTTAATGCAGAACCTTTAACGAAAGGAACGTCGTCACCTGGGAAGCCGTAGCTGTTCAACAGGTCTCTTACTTCCATTTCTACTAATTCGATTAATTCGTCGTCATCCACCATGTCTGCTTTGTTCAAGAAAACGATGATGGCAGGAACGCCTACCTGACCTGCAAGCAAGATGTGCTCACGGGTTTGTGGCATAGGACCGTCAGCTGCGGATACAACCAAAATCGCACCGTCCATCTGAGCCGCACCGGTGATCATGTTTTTCACATAATCGGCGTGACCTGGGCAGTCTACGTGTGCGTAGTGGCGATTAGCTGATTCATATTCTACGTGTGATGTAGAAATGGTAATACCACGTTCACGTTCTTCAGGAGCTTTATCAATGTTTGCATAATCAATAAACTCTGCTCCCCCTGTCTTTGACAGCACTTTAGTAATTGCCGCCGTTAATGACGTTTTACCATGGTCGACGTGACCAATGGTTCCGACGTTCATGTGCGGCTTGTTACGTTGAAACTCAGCCATTTGTTATGCCCCCTGAAATTACGCTTAAATCAAATCAGCGATATAGTAAAAAATTCCGAAAATCTTTCTTAAATTAGGTCTTGGAGCCCACAACCGGGATTGAACCGGTGACCTCTTCCTTACCAAGGAAGTGCTCTACCACTGAGCTATGTGGGCTTAGCCGCCAACCGCCAGCTCTATACTGGAGCGGGTGATGGGAATCGAACCCACGTCATCAGCTTGGAAGGCTGAGGTTCTACCATTTAACTACACCCGCGTTTTCCGCTTTCGCAGGATTTGCGCGTTTGGCTCTTCTTTCTGGTGGAGGGGGAAGGATTCGAACCTTCGAAGGCTGAGCCGGCAGATTTACAGTCTGCTCCCTTTGACCGCTCGGGAACCCCTCCCAAAATACGAACGACGTATTTTCCTTAAGCGTCAAGTCCTTGTCAACAAAAAAACAAGGCAGCAGGCATTAACCCGCCTTCTTAATGCAAAATTCATCTAAATCGAACCTAACTCTTTGGTGCTGGCGACAGGAATCGAACCCGTGGCCTGCTGATTACAAATCAGCTGCTCTACCAACTGAGCTACGCCAGCTAACGAACTATTCAAAAGTATTGTCCCAATAGGGAGTTAGCCCCGCCATTCTACTGAGGTAGCACCTCTGACGCAATTGATTTATGAATCTTTTGGTTTAACACTCACTTCGCCGTAACGGATCGCCTTTAAGGTACCACCTATTTTGACACACAACTCACCTCTTTCGTTGACCCCTTTAGCAATTCCGGATTGCTCTACTTCAGCAACCGATAGTGCAACCTGTTTATTCAATAGCAAATCATGCTGTGACCATTCTTGGGTAAAAGCAACAAACCCCTTCTCTTGAAAGCGTGTCAAATAGGGCACCAGTTCATTTAAAAGTTTTGCAATGACATGATTACGAGAAGGGATAAAACCAAAGAGTTGACGGAGATCAGTCCACTCCATGGGAAGCACAGTTTCCTCTGCCATATTGAGATTTAAACCAATACCTAAAACCACATCTGTTGCGTTACTTTGTGCTTGATTGCTGAGACTTTCAACTAAAATCCCACACAGTTTAGCTTCGTGCACCCAAATATCATTAGGCCACTTAATTCCTACACCTTCAGGTAATGGGCCTATCTTTTTCAACGCAGCAATAACGGCCAACCCAATTGCTAAGCTAATCCCAGATAGTTCATGCAAGCGTCCCTGGAAGCGCCAATACAACGATAGATAGATATTTGCGCCAAAAGGTGAACGCCATACTTTACCCATGCGGCCTTTACCCTGAGTTTGTGCTTCTGCCACACAAACCGTGCCATGTGGAATGCCATGGATGAGTCTTGTCAGCAAATAATCATTGGTAGAGGCTATCACGTTGACCACATCAACACGGGCAAGAGTTTGTTTCGCATTAGGAGATAATTCAGCCAAAATAGCGTGCTGATTTAATAATTCAAAAGGCGCAAACCACCGATATCCACGTCCAGGAACGGCTTGGATCACCACATCCAACTGACGTAAAAAATTGATCCCTTTCCATATACTGGAACGGCTGATTTTAAGCCTTTCTGCTAGAGAAGTACCTGAATGAAATTTGCCATCGCTTAATAAGCGTAAAACATCATAGGCCACTTGCATGGTATCACGCGCTTTAGTCAATTAATTAAATAGATTAAAGGCGTGATAATACCATATTTTTAACCAAGATTCTGGCGCGGCGCTGGGGCGCTGCGTGCGGCCTGTCTAAATGACTCAACCCCACCACCTTGATAAGCATGGAAACAGATTTTTGCGCTATTGTGATCCAGATCTTGCACACCCGCTTGATGTAACTCCGCTTTTAAATCATGGCAAATGAACAATAACCGAGATTGAAACATATTGCTGCTTTCTGTGCTTTGAATTGCATCAATCACGGATTGTAGCGCACCACTTAAAATAATACCCTTTTCATGAGCAGTTAACGCATTTCCTTCTTGTTGCAGTTTTGCCATCACTTTTGCTAATTCATCAATTTGTCGATCGCGCTTATTCGCGAAAGTATGCCCTGTATTTACCACAAAACGTTGTAATAGTCCTTTGAACTTTTTCTCTGTACGTTTACCTTGGTAGAGATTTCTTAATGATTGTTGGATCTCTGCTTGATTATCACCAAATCTTGAGAATAATCTGTTCAACGTACCCACCGTAATCTGTTTATCATTAAAAACCGGTTGTACCACCGCCGCTGACGCAACAGGAGGAACATCTGAACTTTTAATGCGATATGCACTACGTTTCATAGCTTGATCAGAAATTGCCTTTCTGACTCGTTCATTTCTTTGTACTTCTTCCTCTTGCCTTAAACGCTCAGCCTCTAATTTTCTCATTTGTGCAGCCCTTGCACGTTCTTGTTCAAGAGCTGCTGCTTCTTGCGCTTTTCGCTCTGCTTCCAAAGCGGCTTGATCTTCTCTTGGTTTAATGGCAATCAGAGAAGATTTTTCACCTTGTAATCGCTTGCCTTCTTCTGCCATTCTGACCTGTTCTGCCGCTAAACGTTGTTGCTCTGATTGCTCTGCATCTGCTTTAACCTTATCAGTCGCGGCTTTTTCGATTGCGGCCGCTTTTAGCGCTGCTTCCTGTGCCTTCTTAGCCTCCGCTTCTCTTTGCTGAGCTATGCGGACTTTTGCTTCCGCTTCTTTGCGTGCTTCAGCCTCCTTACGGGCTTCAGTCTCTTTGCGTACTTCAGCCTCTTTACGAGCTTCGGCTTCTCTTTGCTCAGTGAGCGCTTTTTGTGCCGCAGCTGATTTTTGTTCTGCCAGCTTTTCTGCAGCTGCGGTTTCAGCTGCCAACTGTTCTGCAGTGATTCGATCTTGTAGTTCTTTAGCAGCAGCGGCTCGCAAAGCGTCTTCTTGTACTTTTCGCTCCTGTTCTTGCGCTTTACGTGCCGCTTCTTGTTGTTCGGCCACACGCACCTGTTGTAATCGAGCTTGTTCTTCTTCAACCAGTTTTGCTAAGCGCTTTTCTTCTTCGATGCGTGCTTTTTCAGCTGCAATACGGTCTCTTTCTTGCTGTAACCTTGTTGCTTCTTCTACTTGGCGAGCCAATTGAGCTTGTAATTGGCGCTGTTGCTCTGCTGCTTGTTGTGCTTTGTGCGCTTCACTTGCTTGTTCAATAGCACTCTTCGCACTCCCGACATTTTGACCAACGTTGGTCACGAGCTTATCAATGTGCAAATCTTCTCGTATTTTCAGCGCTTCTGCAATATGAGGCTCTTTGGTTGAGGTGAGTACCAAAAATTTCTGATCAAGCTGCCCATTCAGACCTTCAATTTCTTGAATTAAATCATTACATCTGATTCGCGCTGCCTCGTTCTGAGGCGAGGCAATATATCGCTCTTTAGCATCATGTAGTTTCTTTAATCTATCTTTGATCTCTTTTTTGATATCAGTAACATCTGAACGGGTTTTCTTTACAATAGTTCGCAATGATTCTTCAGCAAAGTGACGGGCGCTTTCTTGCGTTTTAACACGGTCAGCCTCAAGATTCGCTGCAAATTGAGCTCTAAAATTCTCCATCATTCGAGGCATATTGTGGCAACGTTGCAAAACTTCTTGATAAAAATCATCTTGCGCTTTGACATTACCTTTAAAGCGTGTTTGTGCATAACCAGAATACATTTTCTTGACGTTATCTAATGTCATTTCAGCACATCTTCGCAATGTATCCTGAATGATGGGATCGTCAAAATCAACTTCTAAGACACCCCCTCTGACTTTATCAAAAACTTGTTTGTAAAAATTGACTTGATCTCGGCCATAAAGCTCTAAATCAATGTCATCCGTGTCAGATTTACCACCAGCAAGCCCACCTTTGAAGCCAACTTTGCCACGTTGAAAAAATTTAAAGGCTTCACCTTTATCAATGCCTATCACATCACCATTGCTATCGATGCCGTAATTCTCATAATGTGTGTCATAATTACTGATGACTTTATCTGCAATAAGATGCACAACGATTTGATTAACTTGTTTCTTATTGAGGTCTTTAATGCGGTCCGGTTTAAAAATATCCATCGTAATAAATTCTTGAGCTATCCCAAGTTTACTATCAACTCTTCTAAGATGTGCCTTTGGTACTAAACCACCCGTAATGTGATTGGCAACCCATGCCCCAGCCACTTCTCGACCCTGCTCTACACCGGGCTCTGCAGGTTTAACTGACTTCCAAAAGATATGACCGTCAAGTTTGTAGAGTAATTTGCCATGCTTGTTAGAGAGCTGCTCTTTGGATCGCGATGTTGTGGGTATTTTCATCTCATTATAATGCGTGAACTGTACTGGGTCCCCTGCTGGTACGCTTGATGCAGCACGTGGAGCGTCATCTATCGATTGAAGCTTGATACTTGAAATGCTTTGCAATAGTTTTTCTAAATATAACTCTTCTCTGAGTTGAACCGCTTCGTCCTGTGACAGAAGCAACAATTTCTGTGCCAACCGCGCTTGTGCCTCATTGATCTCGCGTAATAGATCATTAGCCTTGGGATTTCTTGGCTTCCCAAGCAATTTAATTTTCGCTTTGATCTCTGCTTTAATCTGCTTAGCATCGGCTCTAACGATTGAGAGTTTGGAATGCTGAGCTTTGTCTGCCCTATGTTCTGCTTGTAAAATCGCCTGTTCTGATTTAACTCTTTCTAGTTGTGCTTTTTGGAGTGCGAGGCCTTCTTCATCACCCAATTTTTTGGATGATTTAATCGACTTTTGTAATTCATGCCGCTCTTCTTTCAGTTCAGCCTTGGCAACTGCTTCAATGGTTTCCCTTATTTTTTGCTTTTGTTCACGAACTGCGGTAGTCAAAACCACTAGGCCGCCGCCAGGGCCGCTGTAAACCCTGACAAATTCAGCATCTTTAACATTAGCCTTCTTGGGCAAGCTATCTAGTTGCTTTTGCAATGCATCTTCTAATTCATGAATAGTATCCAGCATTTCAGCCAGTGGTTTTTGTTTATAAGAATTGATGAGATTATCAAGTTGCGTGTGGGTTTCTACAGCTTGATGAAATTTATCTAAGACTGAAACTTTTAAAGGTTCTTCGGTTAACACACCTAAAGCCTGTGTGCGCGCCCTCAGATAAGAATCCAAATTATCAACTTTAGGGTATTTCAGTTGGTTTTTAGCCCTATCAAAGAAAGCACCTACTTTCTTATCTTGCTCAGCTTTACGCTTTCTTTTTGCCTCGAACGCTTTTTGCTTTTGATCATCTTCAAATTCAAAACAGTAAATATCCACCAACATGACCATCGCTTCATCGTCAGGAAACTCATCAGCATCTTTGATTTTAACGATTTTTTTCATTTCAGCTATAGCAACTTCTGCTTTCAAATCAACCCAATTTGGTATGTTGTTACCAGCATAAGTTAATGCTTCTTCTAAAGCTAAAAACTCTTTAACTTGTGGCTGGCTGGTACCCGTTTCTGATGGAGACACTAATCCTTGAGGCTCATTTTGAGCGCTAGGATTTGTTCTAAGATACCAATCATAGATTTCTCCAATGCACCCTTCAAAGCATCCCTCTTGGCCTGCTTTACCCCACTCAATAACCTTACTGCTAGCTTTAGCAAAATTAAAACTTTGCTGATACTGCAAAATCAAATTGTTCCAAGTTAAGCCGATGCTTTTCATATCATACATATCAGCATGATGTACAAAAACGTTACCAAAAGTCCGCAAACCATCATCACTTAATTTATTACCGTCTTTATCCTTTTTAATAGGAAAACTAGTAGCCTTGGGTTCAAAATAGAGCGTATGAGGTAATTGTTTAGTTTTATTGTATGTGACCAGCAAGCTTTTAATCTTTTCTTCAAAGTTTTTGTGAAGATTTTGAATGCAATAAGAAAAGTGGATTGCATGCTCTCTTGCATGTGGATCTTGAATTGCATTAAGTGTAAGTCTGAGATTATCGTAATAAGCAGCAGTATAAGGGACTTTATCGCCAGCTTCAGGTAGACGAAGTTCAGTATATTTCATGAGATTACCTTACTTTAGTGCAGTTACGTTTTAACTGTGAGACCAAACAAGGTATGAGAAAGTTCAATCGTGATTGAAGGTGCATATTTGCATATGCACCTTCAATAGAAGATTAGAGCCTTGGAGTTGAGTATGAGGATGAAGCGCCGTTATCAATGTCTGTTGATGTGCTTAATACGGTCTTCCAAACGCCCATTTCTGAAATACAATTATCAAAGCAACCATCGTTCCCAACTTTTACACATTCATCTAAGAGATTTTGTTTAATTGCGAATTCAATAGCATCTAAATATTGTTCTACTAAATTCATCCAAGTAACAGGCATAGACTTCATATCATAGAAATTAGCATGGTGGATTAACATTTTATTTAATAAAGGGAGATCATCATCTGTTTTAGGTGGAGGTGGAAATACTTTAGGACGACTTGGCTCAAAATACATTTCTGCAGGCAATTTATTGTCATTTTTGTTATACCATTGCAATAATTCGATAAGTTTATTTACGAAATTTTTATGTAAATTTTGAACACAAAATGATAAATGAATTGCCATTTCATAATGACTGATCATATTGCGATTTTTTTCTAGAACCATCTGATCCAGTTTTTGATTTAATGCTGCTCTAATTTGCTCATAGCGATATTTATTATAAGGTGCTAAATCTACACGGATCAGATCTTCGAATTTCATTTTGTTTACCAAACTATCAAAAAAACTAAGTTCGGATTATAACAATCTTGAAAGATAAGGCTATTTTTTAGCCTTGATTAAAGATGGGGTGCTTTTCTCAGACGACCAACGACTAAGAAGAAAATACATCATTGCACTCCCCTCAGAATGATTGGATTTTTACAGAATAGGGGTAATAACACCTAATGCGACTTCTTTAAAATCAAGGTTTGGTGATTCGACAGGATTATTCGTCTTTGCTCTTCGCGCAATATGTTCAAATTGATGGTTTTATTTGGCAGGATTTATCCGTCTTCGCTCTGCGAGCTACGCCGGATTATTATCTAAAAAATAATCATTTTTTAGATAATAAAAAACCCCTAACGGTTTCCCGTTAGGGGTTGAAGTAAAAGCCTGGCAGTGTCCTACTTTCACATGGGATCTCCCACACTATCATCGGCGCTAAGTCGTTTCACTACTGAGTTCGAAATGGTTTCAGGTGGTTCCCACTTGCTATTGCTACCAGACGTATTCGGTTTTCCTTTTTTAGGAAATTTCTTAGTTTTTGTTTTAACAATTTTGGCAACACACGTCGCGATATACCCGCTCTCTTAAAAAGCGTTATCGTTTTAAGAATTTTTTGTTTGTTGCATATAGCACCCAGATTTCTTGGGCGTTATATGATCAAGCCGCTCGGTCAATTAGTACATGTTAGCTCAACGCCTTACAGCGCTTACACACCATGCCTATCAACGTTGTAGTCTTCAACAAACCTTATGGAGACCTTAAAGGTCTCGGGAGAATTCATCTTGAGGCAAGTTTCCCGCTTAGATGCTTTCAGCGGTTATCTTTCCCGAACATAGCTACCCGGCAATGCGACTGGCGTCACAACCGGAACACCAGAGGTTCGTCCACTCCGGTCCTCTCGTACTAGGAGCAGCCCCTCTCAATTCTCCAACGCCCACGGCAGATAGGGACCGAACTGTCTCACGACGTTCTAAACCCAGCTCGCGTACCACTTTAAATGGCGAACAGCCATACCCTTGGGACCGGCTACAGCCCCAGG
>CAZCXZ010000024.1:0-35746 GCA_964502705.1 Uncultured Candidatus Berkiella sp.
TTTACCTCAAAAATAGTATGTGAAAATCCTATACTCCTGCCCGGGTAGAGCTAGTGCTGCTGATGAGATCTACATGAGGAATACTAATCTACAGATTCTTCCACTTCTCTAACAACGCCAAATTCACACCACTGCCACCACACAAAATCACTGCAACATTGTTATAGTGTTGCAGTATTCCACGCTTCTCATAAACCACAGCAAGTGCCGCGCCACAGGCAGGCTCTACCAAAAAGCGGTGATCGTTAGCAAAGTTTAAGCAAGCATTGACCGCTTCTTTATCCGTAACGGTTTGTGGGTAGGTTGGGTGTTTTTGTGTCCACACAAAGGCTTGCTCACAAATTTGTTTTGCGCCTAACGTGGTTGCAACAGTGTTGATGCTTTCTAGACGAACACGTTGTTTTTCTTTAACTGCCGTAGCCATCGATGCCGCGCCAACGGTTTCGGCGGTAATAATCGCGACATCTTGCCAGCCATGCGCTTCTAAACCTTGTACTAAGCCGGTGTATAAGCCGCCGCCACCCACTGAAACAACAATCGCATCGGGTTTACCCATTTGCTGTTTAATTTCTTCAATGATGGGCATATAACCTTGCCAAATCAAAGGATGATCAAAGGGAGGGATATAAGCAAAATGTTTTTCGCGAGCAACAGATTTAGCCATCGCATCTGCCGCATCCCAGTTTTCCCCATGAATGATCACGGTCGCTTTTTCAGCTTCTAGTCTTTTGACCATGATTTGCGGGGTAGTCTCAGGAACGATAACAGTAGCCGGAATGTTGAGCACTTGGCTTGCATAAGCAACAGCAAGGCCTGCATTACCGCCAGAGGATGATATAAAGCCTGGAACTTCGTGACCCGCATAGTGAAGGCATAATGCCCCAATACCGCGATCTTTAAAAGAACCACTGGGTTGCATCATTTCACATTTAAGATAGATATTACGGCCGCTCATTGTACTCAATGAATGTGAGTAAATGAGCGGAGTTGCGATAGACAACTTGTTCATGATTTTCGGTAGTATCCACTGAATCTGTCTAATCCTACTGCATTCATAATACCTTTAACGTTATCGTTTACTTTTTGCACGATTCGATTGCCAAGTGTCGGTGTTTCAGGAATAGCAGGTGTTTTCTCCATCTGTTGTAACGCTAAAAAGGATTCAGCATGTTGCGCACGCTCATGGCCTGCTAAGCTCGCTTGATGAAACCAGTTAAGCGCGAGATCATTATTCTTAGGTAAGCCTTGGCCATGATAGTAGTGCCATCCAAGCGCATATTGTGCTTCGATATTGCCAGCTTCTGCTGCACGTTGATACAAATTAGTGCTTTTCTCAATATCTTGAGGAACTTTATCGCCGTGTTCATAGAGGTTAGCAAGATAGAGTTGTGCTTCAGGCAGGTTAAGTTCTGCTGCCTCTTTAACAATCGCAAATCCTTCCGGGTTGAATTGGGCGCTGGTTTCAATCAGTTCTACGCCCCGTTTAAACTCAGCTCGACGTTGCTTAGCATTGGTTGGTTGCTTTCTAACTGGCACAGGGGGTGATGTTAATTGACTGAGCTTTTCTTGTAAAGATGGGTCATAATCATTATTCACATTCAATTGTTTAGCTTCTAAAAACAAGTTAATTGCGGCTTGATTGTTTTGTTTGGTTCCCAAACCTAGCATCGTCATCCAAGCAAGGTAGGATTGAGCAGGTTGGTAATTCATTTGTGCCGCTTTGCCTAACCATTCAACCGCTTTAGCGTCATCTTGTGCAATGTTTTCACCGCGAAGATGCTGCATTGCTAATTGATATTGCGCGATAGGGTGGCCTTTATCAGCAGCCGTTGCTAACGTTTTAATTCCTTCATCACGATTCTCAGGATCTTTTAATTCGATGGTGGCAATTTTAAATTCTTCTGATCCTGGCCATGATGTATGAGCAACGGTGTCATGCTTAACGACATCGGTGGTATCGATAAGAGCCGCATTCGGTAATCCATTTTTAACTGCTTTCTGATACCAATTCAGTGCAGCCATATTATCTCGTGAAACGCCGATCCCATTTTGGTAGCATAGCGCTAGCATAAATTGAGCTTGAGGATGGTTCTGCTTGGCAGCTAGGTTTAAGTATTCTAATGCGCTTTTATAATCAGGAGATTTTCCTGCAACGCCGATGCTATAAATTCTTGCTAAAGTAAATTGTGCTTGGCTGTCATTTTGCTCTGCAGCTTTCTTGCAAGCTAATAACGCTTTGGTATAGTCGCCCGCTTTATATTGAGCGTCACATTGTTTGATAATAACATTAGGATCGATAATTGGAGCTGGGATTTTGGTTGCTAGCGTTGTGGTTTTAGGCTGTTTTTTCGCAGCTTGAATGGTTTTATCATTTTGAGCCGCTTTCTTCTTTTGAGTGAGCAATTGTTTTGCAGGTTGTGCAGGTTTGGTTTTTACAGATACTGTTTTTTTATTGACTTGGCGCTTGGTGAACAACGAAAACTTTTTTGGCGACTTTTTGGTGGCTGTTTTATCATCCGATTTTTTCGTAGCCAAGTTTGGCATTTGGGCTTGGGTGGTTTTTTTAGGTTTGGTTATGGTTGTTTTGTGAGCTGCATCTGTAAGAGGCAATGAACGAGCAAAGCCTTTTTCTACTGAATAATTTTCCAAGGTTGTTGATTTTTGAGGTGTCTCGCTGAAGCTGACGACAGGCCACGCAAGCAATAATAGGCTTCCCATGCGAATGAAGTTCATAATCTCTCCCTAACAGGTCTTTTAAGGTGCAGTTCACTCGCTTAAGTGTATATCACTCTTATTATATGTCACCTGAAATGGTGGGTATCTAGTATAATTAATATGTAAAAGATTAATAAAGCAGATCAGGGTTTTGAGCGTGACAGTTATCGTTTGGCAAATAATTGCTCTATTCTTGGCGTTAACGACAGCGCTGTTTTTCTATATAGCTATTAAACTACGTGAGCAACTACGCGTCAGTCTTGTAAGAGAAGAGCGTGTTTACCAAGAATTATTAGACTTTCCAGGTTCCAATCCTAACCCGGTCATGCGGATCAATAAGCTGGGGGTTTTGCTTTATGCAAACCCGTCTAGCCAAGCCATTATGCATGCCTGGCAAGTTGGCTTAAATGAGAAATTACCATCACAATGGCGCGAAGTCATCAGGCAAGTCATTCTCTCTGATCAAGCTCAGGAAGTGGAAGCTATTTGTGGGCAATATAGTTATTTGTTAAATATTGTGCCAATCAATAATGCTTATGTGAGTGTGTTTGGTATGAATATAACGGCTCGTAAAGCGGCTGAACACGAGCTAGAGCAGCGTGCAACAACCGATGCTTTAACTAAACTACCTAATCGAATTATTTTTCATCAAAATCTCACAATGGAAATCAATCATGCTAAATCTGGCAAAATCAAAATGGCCGTTTTTATCATTAGGCTTGATGATTTTTTTGAGATTTTAAATACCTATGGTGAAGAAACAGCGGGAGCCTATTTGATTGGTTTTTGTGAACGTTTGCAGAAGTTTACGGTCAATGAAGGTACTATTGCTAGAATCAGCGAAAATGAATTCGGGATGATTTGCCCAGAAATTCGTGATGCTTCGCAAGCGGCATCTTATATCCAAGCCCTTATTGAAATAACCACAGAGCCATATCATGTTCTCTCGCGTGAAATATTTACTAACGTTAGTGTGGGTATTTCGTTTTTTCCTAATGATGGTGACTCAAGCGATGTGCTAACTCGGAATGCGCAGCTGGCCGTCAATCGAACCAGCAGCACTCGCAATCAGTATGAATTTTTTCAACGCGGCATGATTGATCAGCTTCAAATCAAACGCAATGTCATCACGGATTTACATAAAGCATTAGAGAATAATGAGTTTACTTTACATTATCAGCCACAAATTCAACTTAAAAATAGTCAGATGGTAGGATGCGAAGCCCTGATCCGTTGGAATCATCCACATAAAGGCTTTATTTCGCCGTTCTTTTTTATGACAGCAGCAGAAGAAACCCATCTTATTGTACCTATCGGTGAATGGGTGTTGCGTAACGCGTGCATACAAGCTAAAAAATGGCAGGCTCAGGGGTTGCCACCTATTCAAGTCGCCGTTAACGTTTCAGCAAGACAATTGTTTCAAACCGATCTTGTTACCTTAGTGCGCCAAGTGTTGAAAGAAACACAAGTTTCTCCAGAGTGGCTTGAAATAGAGTTAACGGAGAGTGCGTTAGCGCAAGATATGCCAGCCGCAATTGACATCATGAATGGTTTAAAAGCCTTAGGTGTTGGCTTGGCGTTAGATGATTTTGGTACGGGCTACTCTTCATTAAGCTATTTAATGCAGTTCCCAGTAGATAAGTTAAAAATTGATCGTTCATTTATCAAAGGCATTGAAGATGCCAAAGAGGGGCACGCACTGACCCGGGGTATCATTGATTTAGGCCATAGCCTTCATCTTAAGGTGGTTGCGGAGGGGGTCGAGACCAAGGCTCAGCTGCAATACCTTAAGCAGCATAAATGCGACTTAATACAGGGCTATTATTTTGCACAGCCTCAGGCGCCAGAAAAGTTTATCGAATTCTTCAAACGCGATTGGCAAACTTAACCGACAATCGACGCAAATAGCCTTCAATATCTAGTATTTTATAAGACAATTGATGCAAATCCTCATTTTATAGCACGATCTTATACATAAATTATCATCCCTACCCTTAGGGATTATTCAAATACTTAGCTAGATGACATAAGATATAAGGTATCAGTCGGTTATAGCCTCGAAAAGATACTAAGAGGGTAGTTACATGGTAGCGAATAGATTCCGCAGTGGCTTGAAGTATATCGCAGGTAAAGTAAGACGTGTGCGCAGCCCGCGTAAAAGGGATGCAAGTCATGTTGCAGCAGACAAGTCGACAAGCATACCAAAAGGTACTATAAACAAAAAGTTATTGCAGATATGTAATAAAGATAAAGCAGGTGCGCATGACGAAGAAGCATTAAGACAGCATTTTTTTAAAATTTTAGTCATGATTAAACCTGAAGAATTTGATGATTTGGCGTGGAGTAAAAAAGACGCAAATGAAAAAGCTCCTAATGTCTATAAGATAGCAGATGAGTTAACGAAGCTATCCTGGTTAGTAAGGCATGACATTCTATTAGCAAAGGATGAAAAAGAACGAATAAAAGCATTTGAGAAATATTGCGGTATTATGGCTCATGCTTTGAAAAATAATGACATTGGGATAGTCAATGCAATTTATTCAACGATGGTTTCTGCAGATATTTCTAGATTGAAACTATCGGAGAAGTCAAAAAGAAAAGCTGACTTGACAGTAATATTAGGGCTTGCAGAGCAAGCGACAAGTTCTGCTCTAAATTTTAAAGAGCTACGTGAAATTGAAAAAAATGCAGCAATGAGAAATGAGGTGATTGTACCAAGCATAACAACATTGCTTAATGATCTGACATTTGCTCATGATGGAAATTTAGACGAAAATGGTAACGTAAAGCCATCGGGTAAAGAAATGATGGGCGAAATTATTCAAGTCTTTTCCCAAAACCAAAAATTAGCGACTAATGCGTTAGATGCTAGTGTTTCATCCGAGCTGGCTGAAAAAATTAATAATGATGCTTTTATATTCGATGGTGCAACTGCATATAAAAGATCACTAGAAATTACACCACGTGACGGCAATCCTCCCAAAGATCCTTCCGAATTTGTAACATTAAGCGAGTATGTTAAAGAACGATTAAATCAAAATAAGAAAGCATTAGTATCCAATAAAGAGGGACTTAATGTCGCGGTCGGAAAAGTTCATAATACCATTGAAGGGTTTCTGCCGAAGATTATTGATGCAACGATTACGGATGCTGAGATCGAGAAGTTACAGAGTGCATTTATACCCTCTGAAAGTGTTCAAGGCCTGACGGTTTCGATCGCGACGATGCAAGCAACCATTGAAGCAGTTGAAAAATATATTGCAAAAAATCAAGGTGATCCAAGT
Organism: Uncultured Candidatus Berkiella sp.; assembly: GCA_964502705.1. Lineage (GTDB taxonomy): Bacteria > Pseudomonadota > Gammaproteobacteria > Berkiellales > Berkiellaceae > Berkiella. The sequence goes on from CAZCXZ010000024.1 coordinate 6,000, forward strand.
ATTCGGGAATTAACTGCACTATGTGATGAGATGAAATCGGAGATAACAAAAGCATGGGAAGTTATTGAAAACTCAAAAGCCATGCGAGCAAGGCTGCAAGCAGCACAAAAATCTGTAATCAAAGCCGATGAAGCACCAAAAGCAGCTACTGATGTTGATAGCGCAATCGTTGTAGGAAATGTGGTTGACACGCCAGCACCCACTTTACAGATTGACCCCTCATCAAATGATGACGCAGTTCTGACGGTGGCGTCAGTGAAAGATGTTGCGAGCGAGCACGATGAAGAACAAGTGCCAGAACAAGATATAGATCCAGATATAATCTTAGAAGCTCATGCTGAACAGAAGCAATTAGAACTTGATTTTCTTAAAGGTGATCAAGACAATGACTCTGCATACAAGATACTTACCGATTTGTTAAAACTTTATAACAAAGCTGTTTATGAAAGCCAATATGGCAAAGCGGATAAGAATGAAGTCAGCAAAGCAATTAATCGCTATCGAGAGCAAATTGCAGATATTCTAAGCAGGATAAATGTAGCATCTAGTTCTTCAGATCCACAATTAAAAGCGGTTGCGACAAAATTACAGGTACAAATCAAGCCGATGGTTGACAAATATAATCAACTTGATAATCAATTAAAGAAACCAGCACAGACCATCCCTGCTGCAACCAAAAACAAGAAAAAATCAATTAAAAATGTGGCTAAAAGCCTCGCTAGCCGAGTAAAAGCGATTAGACATGCGAGCGCTAAGGAAGCTGTCGAAGACTCACCCAGTACATTAGAGCTGATTAATCGATTACGCGATGAAACGCTTAAATTTAACCGTCATGATGCGCCATCTGAACAAAAAGTATCCCCAGTTGCACAACCTGCAGCTGCGGTGTCTGCAATGCCAAACGATAGTAATATTGGTATTGAGTTCGAAGATGATGAAATCTCCCCGGCTGCCATATCTGACAGAACAGAAGCACTCGTAAAAGCGGAACCTGCTGTGGAACAGCGATCTATTTTGATAGAAGACGATGCACCATTTGAAGTAGATGACGATGATGAAACATTAGATGATCGTAAAGAAGCCGTGCCGGTTGTTCCCGTTATGCCACAACAGCCAGCGCCTAATAGTCCACATATGAAAGCATTTACCGATTTTCAACGTTTTCAAACTATATTAGCAGCTGACAATCTTGATGATCGTAATCAAATAAAAGTTGATGCGATGAAAATGGGTGTGCGCTTTATGTTGAGCTTGCCAAAAGAGAATAAGCCAAAAAATCTTTCAGATATTGTTAAGCAAGCAATGGTCGCGAACCCAAGTTCAAGTTTAGATATCACCACCAAAGAGGCTGCAAAAACCATTCTTGCCGCTATTATTTCACCCAACGCAAACCTGAATGATTTGACGGCACAAGCAGGTAAAATTATTAGCAGAATTGATAAACTTAAAGAAACCAATCCTATGACGCCGCAAATTAAAAAGAAAATTGCACTGCGTGAAGATGTCCATAAATACCTTAGAACGCTTATAGAGCAAAAAACACTGGAAATGAATGATACCGTCAAAGCGCAAGTAGAAAGAGCGCAACCTATCATTCCAACCAAGCAAAATATCCAATCTGAGAAAAGAGCGCAAGCCAAGAAGGCTGCGTCACTTGAAGATCCTGCAGTACATTTGCAACAATGTATTGTTGCGTTTAAAAAGCTTATTGATAGTGCAGATGATACTGAAAGAGCTAAATTTTTAAAAGAAGGTTCAAACGTGCCTGAACAATTGAAGAGTATGCTCATAGAGCTGGAACGCTTGAACCCGCAAAAAGTGACAGCGGATGATGTCGAACGTTTATATATACGAGGGAAAAAATACTGGAAGGAAGAGGGCAATCAGCCTTTGAAGGACAATCTGCTCATTAAGCTAAGAGATCAATTACCCAGACAGAAGCCAGGGATGAGACACTCGATTTAGCGCTCTTCGCCAAACCGATTACTCACAAGCGCTTCAATTGCGGCAAGCGCCTCTGTTTCATCTTCGCCTTCAACACTGACATCTATCCATGAATGTTGGCTCGCCGCTAGCATCATGACACCCATAATACTTTTGCCATTCACGGTTTTACCATTACGAGTGATTTCGATATGACTGCCGTATCTTGAAGCGGTTTGCACAAATTTTGCAGCGGCTCTGGCATGGAGCCCGAGTTTATTTATGATTTGGATTTGTTTGTTTTGCATAAAGGGGGGGTTACTCGATTACATCAACTACGGCGGATTTACGTTTAACCTTAAGATTCCTGGTATTGCCGTTGGCAACTGCCAAGGCACGCTGCTCATTGAGCGGCTCAAATATGCCGTCTTTGCCACCATCTACCGCTTTCTTTGCAAGGGGGCCTAAAGGTAAATGAGGGTAATTCAAAATCCGAAATAACATTGGCACATTCAGCCCGGTTATCACTCTAATCGATAGCCCTTGGCTTTGTAGCCCTTGCGCAATATTGCTGGGGGTTGAGCCAAACATATCTGTGAGAACCAGTACACCTTGGCCTGAATCTAATTTTCTAACGAGGTGGGCGGCTTTGGCTATCAATAATTCAGGTTCGGGATCGCGACTGACCGAAAGATGGGTTGCGCACAAAGGTAGTTGACCAAATGTTCCGTGGGCAACATTTAGCAAAGCACCACCGATGCCACTATGGGTAATTAATAATATGCCAACGCTCATGATGTTTTCTGTAGATCTCTATGTCGAACTTGAACATTCATTTGCAACGTTTGTGCACGGTTAACCAATTGTTCAGTGATATAGACTGAACGATGCTGTCCGCCTGTGCAGCCAATCCCGACGGTTAGATAGCTGCGGTTATCCGCTTCAAACCGGGGGATCCAATTGTCTAAGAATCGAATGATATCTTCAACCATTTGTTCAACTTCAGGATAACTTTGTAAGTATTTTGCTACCTCACTATCTGCACCGGTTAACGATCTTAAACTGGGCTGCCAATAGGGATTGGGTAAACAGCGAACATCGAATATAAAGTCTGCATCTGCGGGCATGCCGTTCTTGAAACCAAATGACTGAATAAGCAGTTGTAAGCGATTTGTATGCTCTTTAGCGACACGATCGCGGATGATGCTGCATAATTGATGAGAAGAAAGTTGACTAGTATCAACCGTCATATCGGCCATGCTAGCTAATGGACTTAGCAGTTGGCGCTCTTGTTCTATGGCTTCTTGCAAAGAAACGGTTTCACTGGTTAGGGGGTGTTTGCGTCTTGTTTCGCTAAAGCGGCGTAATAGGCTTTTGTGATCAGCATCTAAATAGATGATGTCACATTGCCAGCCAGGTCGACGAAGTTCGGAGATCACTTCCTTCAATAAATTGACATCTTGTGGCAAATTTCGCGCATCAATACTCACCGCCAAGCGTGGATGATCGGCTGCAAGCTTATCAATCACGCCAGGTAGAATATCAACGGGTAAATTATCTATGCAATAAAAACCTAAGTCTTCTAACACATGAAGTGAAATGGTTTTGCCGGATCCGGAGCGGCCACTCACTATTACTAAACGCATTTGCTTTTCGCCTTTTGTGTAGGGGCCGGCCACTGTGCCGGCCCGGGACGACACGGAGGTCGTCCCCTACGTTGCTAATATTGATTCAATTCTTGGTGATTTCGGCATAAACGCTAATTTTACAGCGGTTTCTATTAGGATAGCTACATTGTGACTCGTTGCAATTGGTAATGTAAGTGCGGGAACTGAGACGTTATCGAAAATCTTTGTTTCCAACTTAAACTCAAGTTGTTGTGGGGGGATTTCATAACGCGTGGCATCTAAGGTAATGATTAAATCGAGAGTAACGTCAGCTTGCAGGGCACTTTCACCAAAAAGTTGCGCTACGTCAATAAGCCCAAGACTGCGAACACATTAAATGCCTTTTTGTGACTTTGCAGCCGTTCCTTGCCATTGATTGCCTGAAAGCGAAAACAATGGCGCATCATCAGCAATTAAGCGGTGACCGTGCGTTAACAGCGTTAGCGCAGCTTCACTTTTGCCAGAACCCGGCGCACCCATAAGCAGCACGCCTTTATCAAAAATCTGGAGCAATACGCCATGTAAACTAAGCACGGGTAAGAATATCGTAGAGTTCTTCGCGCGATTTCGCATTGCGTAAAGCACTGCGCAACGTTTCTTCACGAAAAATATGCGCTAAAGAGGCAAGGAGCTCTAAATGTGTTTCATCGGTATCCATAGGCACGATCAACGAAAAAATGAGATCAACTTTGATGTTATCATCAGCACCAAAATCAATCCCATCTTTTAATGAAATAAAACAACCTATCGTATTATCAATGGTTGCAAGTCTTGTATGAGGAATAGCAACCCCATTTGAAATGGCAGTACTCCCCAATCGTTCTCGCATAATCAAACCATCAAAAATATCATGCGCTCGGATATGGTTTAAGTCGGTCGCAATTGATTCACTAAGTAATTCAAGTGCTTTCTTTTTACTTTGAGCACGCAGTGAATAATGCGTTCGATCTAAAGTTAATATGTCTTTAATTTGCAACATGGATGATTAAACCAAATCTTCACCGTCGCCGTGTTTATTCATTTTTTCTTTATGCTTTACGACTTGTCGGTCGAGTTTGTCGACGAGTAAATCAATCGCTGCATACATGTTTTCGGATTCTGACTCCGCATGAATTTCGCCTCGTGCAAGGTTGACAGTGGCTTCCGCTTTTTGCTGGAATTTTTTATCGACTGTCAATATCACATACACACTGGTGATATTTGAAAAATGACGTTCAATTTTTTGCAGTTTACCTTGCACATAATCACGAAGAGCCGCGGTAATCTCTACATGATGTCCGGTAATATTAATTTGCATAACCTATCCTTATTAGTTTTATTAAATTAACTGTTTTCTTTCATTTGAAGGAGCAATATTCATTGCTTCTCGATATTTAGCGATGGTTCTTCTCGCTACGGGAATACCGAGTTCAGCAAGCATTTTTGCTAGTTTACTATCGCTTAATGGTTTTTTCCGGCTTTCTGCTGCAATTAATTTTTTAATGACGGCTCGAATTGCCGTTGCAGAACATTCTCCGCCTTTTTCCGTGTTCACGTGACTTGAGAAAAAATATTTTAATTCAAAAGTACCACGTGGTGTATGCAGATATTTTTGTGTCGTGACGCGTGAAATAGTTGACTCATGTAATTCAAGAACACTCGCAATATCATGCAAAATCAGCGGTTTCATGGCTTCTTCGCCGAATTCGAGGAAATCTTGTTGTTGTTCGATAATGCAACTGGCTACTTTTAATAACGTATCATTTCGATTTTCGATACTTTTTAAAAACCACCTTGCTTCTTGCAATTGATTGCGTAAGTATTGATTGTCTTGGCTTGAATCACTGCGGCGGATCATGCCAGCGTAGTGGTCGTTGATCCTGAGTTTGGGCATGCACTCTGGGTTTAATTCAACAACCCATTTTCCATTGATTTTAAAAGTGTACACATCAGGAATAACATATTCTGCCTGCCTACCGCCGATTTCTGTACCAGGTCTAGGGTTCAATGTTTGAATGCATTGGATCACTTCATGCAATTCATCCATGGATAAACCGAGTCGTCGGCGAAGGGCCGCATAATCCCGTTTGCCCAATAATTCTAAGTGATGCATCACGAGTTCGCGTGCTTTATCACGTTGTGGGAATGTATCAGGTAAATGTTCTAATTGTACTTTAAGGGATTCGGCAATATTTCTAGCTCCTACCCCTAAAGGATCAAACTGTTGAATGCGATGTAAAACCGCTTCAACTTCTTGAACAGTCACGTCAATGTCGTCTTGAACAGTTGCGATAATGTCTGTTAAATCACACGTTAAAAAACCGTCATCATTAATAGAATCAATGAGAGCCGCGGCGATAAGTTGATCGTTTTCGCTAAAAGGGGTTAATTCCATCTGCCAAACAAGATGGTCTCGTAAAGAAATAGGGGCACTGTTCAGTGTTTCTAATTCGTTGCCTAACGATTCATGAAATTGTGCTTCACGCTTTTGGCCTAATTTCACTTCCCAAGTAAATTCTTCACCGTTAGGATCGGGTTCTGCATAAAAGTTAAGCGCGGCATCGGCTTCACTGGTATCTTCCTGTGTTGCCGTATCCTGCGAGGTAACTTCCTGCTCTAGAACTTCTAACATTGGGTTAGCTTCCAAAGCAGATTGTATTTCCGTTTGCAGTTCAACCGCTGATAATTGCAGTAATCGGATAGCTTGTTGCAATTGGGGCGTCATCGTTAACTGATGGCCAATTTTTAGTTGTAATGATGGTTTCATACAACTTCTCCCTAACGTTATTGCTTTGCAACAAAAAATGTGTCGTCCATCATATATATATTGTAGACGTCACTTTTTAGATTTTGGCAGGAACGTTACTACAGTGTAAAGGCTTCCCCTAGATAAACTTTACGTACCTGTTGGTTACTTAGAATACTTTGTGGAGGGCCGCAAGCAATCACCTGGCCTTCGCTAACAATGGTTGCTTGGTGGCAAATGTTGAGGGTTTCGCGCACGTTATGATCGGTAATCAATACGCCAATGCCTTTTTGTGCAAGCGTAGCAATCTGCAATTTGATGTCATTCACTGAGATAGGATCGACCCCTGCAAAAGGCTCATCTAATAAAATGAACTTGGGATCACATGCCAAGGCTCTCGCGATTTCAACGCGGCGACGTTCACCGCCGGATAAGCTGATCCCCATCGTATCTCTGACTTGGGTCAGGTGAAATTCATTCAGTAAAGTATCAAGGCGATCTAAGCGAGCGGTTTTGCTCATATGAACTTGGGTTTCGAGAATCGCTAAGATATTGTCTTTGACGGATAGTTTTCGAAATACCGAGGCTTCTTGGGGTAAGTAACCAATCCCGCTGCGCGCTCGTACATGCATTGGACTGTGTGTTACGTCATGTGAATTCAGGAGTACGCGTCCGCCATCGCAAGGGATAAGGCCAACAATCATATAGAAGCAGGTGGTTTTACCGGCACCGTTTGGGCCGAGTAAACCAACCACTTCGCCAGATTTAACCTCTAGCGAGACATCTTTAACGATGACACGTTTTTTATAAGATTTTTTGAGATGTTGAACAGATAAGATATTCATGAGTTACGCACGCGGATGAATAGTGATGATAGGGCGTTCATCACTTTGTTTCGTTGCATTTATAATCTGTTTGTCTAACTGATAACTAAGCACAGGCCCTCGAAATTTATCTTGCTGATGATCTAGCGTGGCACTGCCCTCTAGAACAACTAGTTGTTTATCTGGATAATAATAAATGGTTTTAGCAGTGGCGTAAACAGGATTAGGATCATTTTGGCGTTTACCAGAGAAAGTCGCAGGTTCTCCAATAGCGGTAATCACAGTGAGATTGCCTTTGATATCTTTTTTTATACTTAAACGGTTTGCGTGTACTTCATGCGATCCTTGGGTCAAAATCACATTGCCAATATGAATGGCCTCTTGTTTGGTTTGATCAAATGAAGCACTGTCGGCTTGAATTTGAATAGGGGTATTTGGGTCGATTTTTAGTGGCGCAGGTGCGGCATTGGTTTTTAAAGCACAAAGACACAACAGCACGAGTGTGAGAGGTTTAAGCTTGTGGCGTTGCATAAAATGTTCTCACTTGATGTAAAAATTCAACTGTTTCGCGGTGAAGGTCGGCACGCATACCTTCGGCTTTAATGGTAAGTGAAGGTGAATACACGGTTACCATATCATCAGTTTGCGCAGTCGGGTTTGGCTCTTTTGGAAAGAACAATAAAGAGGTTGTTTTCATTTCCCAAAAGTTATCGTTATGAGGATTCACTTGTTTAATCGACACATCATCTTTTAATGTTAATTTATCGATTTGAGTCCCCATTTTGGTTTGATAGCCTTCACCTTGCTTACCCGAAACGGTAAGTTGAGAGCCGTTTTGTTGATTGAGCGTCAAGCAGGGGGCAATCATTTGTGTTACGGCTTGTCCTTTATCGTGTGACCACCAATCCATTTTCACAATCTGTATGAGCTTGCCATTTTTATCAAAACGTTGTGCGACAACGCCCCTCATGGCTTCTTCAAGGATAGCTGAGTTTTCGTGCACAGGCTTAACATCGAGCGAGGGATAAGGGCTTAAAAAGGCAAAAAATAAGATTGCGCTTAAGCCTATGCTCGCTATAGACAGAATACGGTAAGGAGAAGCAATTTGCAGTTTGAACACGAAAGTCCTTACAACACGCCAGCACGCAGTAAGTCATGCATGTTGAGCGCGCCGATTAAACGGTGATTTTTGTCAACGACAAACAGACCATTAATTTTGTAAGTCTCCATGATGCGCAAGGCTTCTGCAGCTAGTACGCCTTTCTCAATCACACGGCCACCCGATGTCATCACTTCCGCGATAGGCGTCGTATTGATATTCACATTATGGTCCAATGCGCGACGTAAGTCGCCGTCGGTGAATAAACCGATATGGCGTTTTTCATCATCGACAATGGCGGTCATTCCTAAGCGGCAACGCGTCATTTCAATTAGCGCTTCTTTAATTGAGGCATTGTGAGCGGTAATCGGAATATTGTCGCCTTTATGCATAATATCATCGATTTTCAGCAATAAGCGTCGTCCTAAGCGACCACCCGGGTGCGACATTGCAAAATCATCGGCGCTAAAGCCACGTGCATCAAGGAGCGCAATGGCTAGGGCATCACCCATGACCAGTGTTACGGTGGTGCTGGAAGTGGGGGCGAGTCCAAGCGCGCAGGCTTCTTTTTCGACGTGAATATTGAGAGTGACATTCGCGCAATTGGCTAATGTTGATTTCCCATTCCCGGTTAAAGCAATCAGTGGCACGCCTAATCGTTTGATCAGCGGTAAAATCGTAATGATTTCTTCGGTTTCGCCAGAATTGGAAATGGCGATCACGGTGTCATGACTCGTAATCATACCCATATCGCCGTGGCTTGCTTCGGCTGGGTGAACAAAAATAGAAGGGCTGCCGGTGCTGGCAAGTGTTGCCGCAATTTTTCGACCAATTAATCCTGATTTACCCATACCAATAACGACGATGCGGCCTTTACTCTGAATGCAGTGCAACAATATGGCGCAAGCTTTCGCAAAATGTTCGTCGATTCTATCAGTAAGTGACATCACGGCTTGGGCTTCGGTCAATACGACTCTGCGGCCTTGGGCAATGAAAGCATGTTCGATGGTCGTTGTGGGTTGTTCAATTATCATAATAGGTTCTTATTATATAATCAGCTGCCTTACAAACTTTTAATTTGTTCATGGTTACTATAACATCAATTCCCATTTTTCTGCAGGTTGAGTCTGTGATTCGGACTTGCTTTGTAAATCTATCTTCTATAATTGGAATACTTACTAACAAAATTAAGAAAGGGTAGCGCCTAATTAGTTGTGTTAAAATTTACAATCCAAACAAACAGAGGCACTGCGTAAAATATCATGACAGGCAGCGGACTAAATACGGTTGAAATTCGCAACCTCTCATTCGGGTGGGGTAATCGCATCATATTTGATGGTGTCGACATCGATGTGCCTGAAGGTAAAATAACCGCGATTATGGGGCCAAGTGGCAGCGGCAAAACCACGCTGTTGCGACTGATTGGGGGACAACTGTTACCTCAAGCAGGCACCATTATGGCTAACGGGTTTAATATTCCGACCCTTGATAGACAATCGTTGTATCGCGCACGTAGACAAATGGGCATGCTTTTTCAAAGCGGTGCCTTGTTCTCTGATTTATCTGTATTTGAAAATGTGGCTTTCCCGCTACGCGAGCATACGCAGCTCTCTGAATCCTTTATACGTGATATCGTTCTTATGAAACTAGAAGCCGTTGGGCTGCGGGGCGCAAGAGATTTGATGCCCAGTGAGTTATCAGGCGGCATGCAACGTCGTGCCGCGTTAGCACGAACGATAGCACTTGATCCGAATTTATTAATGTTTGATGAGCCCTTCGCAGGACAAGATCCCATTTCGATGGGGGTTCTCGTCAAATTAATCCGACTATTGAACGACGCGCTTGGCGTGACAAGTATTATTGTTTCGCATGATGTTCCTGAGACATGCACCATTGCGGACTATGTCTATGTCATAGCGGATGGCAAAGTGGTTGGCCATGGATCCGCTAACAGTATTAAGAACAGCGAATCACGCTGGATACACCAATTTATGCACGGCTTGCCAGATGGTCCCGTACCATTTCACTACCCTGCAAAGAATTACCAACAAGATTTAATCGGAGGATAATGCCCTTGTTGTCTGCCTTACAGAACCTGGGAAAATCAGGCATTGAGTTTTGTGATAATGCAGGAAAAACAACCCTGTTTTTATTGCATGCCGTGCTCGCTAAGCCAAAATGGGCAAGGGGATTCAAATTATTGGTGCCCCAGCTTTATATGGTTGGTGTATTGTCGTTGATTATTATTGTGGTTTCCGGATTGTTTATTGGGATGGTCTTGGGGTTACAAGGCTATACCATTTTAGTGAAATTTGGCGCAGAGCAAGCGCTCGGTCAGCTCATCGCACTTAGCATGGTGAGAGAACTGGGGCCTGTGGTTGGGGCTTTGCTATTTGCAGGACGTGCAGGTTCTGCGATTACAGCTGAGATTGGTTTAATGAAAGTCACCGAGCAACTCTCCAGCATGGAAATGCTAGGGGTTGATCCAATGCGTCGCATTATTGCTCCCCGTTTTTGGGCGGGCCAAATTTCGTTACCTCTTCTAACCTTAATATTTACCGCCGTGGCTATTTATGGTGGTTATATGGTGGGTGTGCAATGGTTGGGGGTGGACGAAGGTTCATTTTGGTCTAATATGCGAAACTCTGTCGATTTTCGTGAAGACATTGTGAATGGGATCATTAAAAGTGTGGTTTTTGGCACATTGGTGACCTGGATTGCTGTTTATCAAGGTTATACTTGCCCACCAACTGCAGAGGGCATTGGTAAAGCAACGACTCGCACGGTAGTATTCTCGTCATTAGCGACGCTGGGGATGGATTTCATCCTAACCGCAATTATGTTTGGAGGATTCAACTAATGCAGAAACGGACGATAGAAATCGCCGTTGGGGTTTTCTTTCTGCTAGGGATACTCGCATTCGCCATGTTGGCATTGCAAGTTAGTGGAATTAGTAAAATTTGCAACCTCAAAGAAGGCTACAAAATAACGGCTGACTTTGAAAATATTGGTGGATTAAAACCCAGAGCACGCGTCACTATCGCAGGTGTCGCCGTTGGTCGGGTTGTGGCTATTAACTATGATCCTAAAACGTATGTCGCTCGGGTCACCATCTTTATGGATAATAATGTGAATAATATCCCGGATGACACCTCCGCTAGTATTTTAACTTCGGGTCTATTAGGTGATAATTACATTGGTTTATCGCCTGGGTTTAGCGATCATTTCTACAAAGAAGGCGATCATATCCCAGTAGAGAACACGAGCAAGGCTGTCGTTTTAGAAGAACTGGTGTCAAAATTTTTATCTAGCCAAGCAAGTGGCTTAAAGTAAAGGCAAAACAACATGATGCGTTCAACGTTACATTCATTCTTTTTACTGATTCTCATGCTAGTTGGTATGAGTGGCGCAGCGTTAGCTGAAGAGCTGCCAGATGTTATGTTGCAGCGCGTAACAAAAGAAATGATCAGTGCATTACGCTCTAACGATAGAGTCTTGCAACAAAAACCTGAAAGAATATACGACATCATTGAAACCATTTTAGTGCCACATATCGATTGGATTGCGATGTCCAGATGGGTTGTAGGCCGGAATGCTTGGCAAGCTGCTAATGACGATCAAAAGAAACGCTTCGTTGGTCAATTTAAAGAACTCTTGATTCGTACTTATGCCAGCACGTTGCGTGCTTATAACAACCAAACCATCGATTACTTGCCAATCCGGGGTGGTGTGCAAGGCAAAGAGCGTGTGCAAGTAGGCAGTCTGATTAAAGAACCTGGCAGAGAACCTATTCGCGTAAGCTATAGGCTCGTGAAGAAAGGTACCGACTGGCAGGTTTACGATATTAGTATCGAAGGTGTCAGTCTATTAAAAGGGTTCCAGTCGCAGTTTGCTACTGAAATTCAACAGAATGGCTTAGATAAACTCATCGATCATTTACGTGAGCACAATGAAAAACCTCTTCAGTGAAAAAGATATTGCAGTGAGCTTTCGCAATAACGAGTTATTGATCAGTGGGCCATTAACCCAAGAAACTGTTTCTGCGGCTTTGGGACTTTGCGAAGAATTGATCCCAAATGAACAATCCACCACCGTGAATTTTAGCGGTGTCAGTGCTTGTGATAGTGCGAGTCTCGCTTTTGTGACGGCTCTGATGCGAGCAGGTGTTGCCAAAAAAACCAAGCTCCAATTATCGCATTTGCCTAAAGAAATGCGCCAGTTAGCAACCGTCAGTGGACTAAATGGCTTTTTGCCGTTAACAGATAAGTAAAACATGTACATACTTTATTGTTTACTTCTATGGGTGCTAGTTTACTTTTTGCCTGGCTTAGCATTGTACCCTCGACTTATCTGCTCTCCTTTCACTGCTTTTACTATCCCCATTCTCAGCGTAGGTATTATTTACATTGTCACCTCATTGCTGATTGCTACCGGATTATTAATCACGCCGGTGGTGATTGTTTTGGCCTTGGGTTTTGGCATTGTGGGTATTGTGAGAATGCGCGCAGCAAGCGCACAGAATTGGTTATGGAGCAAAGCGGATGCATTGGTGTATGGCATTCATGCCGTCGTGTTATTGCCTTATTTTATTAAGCTGGGGACACACGGCTTTGACAGAGGCGATGAAATTTATAGTTGGAACTTTTGGGCGATTCAGCATTACTTCTTAGAGACCATCGATTTCTCACATACGGGCGCACCTTATCCTCAATTATTTCCAAAGCTATTGGCATTTTGTTATCACTTAGTGGGCAATATTGATCTGCAGTTACCGGTTAAAGCAACGCTCATTATTTTTCCTTGGACGATGTTATGCGCAATTGCAATGGCTTGGCGCGCACGTTTAGGGCAGCTGAATGGCGTCTATGGGTTAGCCCTTGTGTATGTTTTATGGGGCGTGAATCTTGGTCAATTCTTCGATGATGGTTATGCCGACCCTGTCATGACGAGTGCATTGATTGTTTCAATGGTTCTATTTTGGCAAAGCCAACAAAAAGCGTTGATGACAAGTTTTCCTGCAAGCTTACAAGTCAGTCCAACATTCTTAGCGGGACTGGCCGTGGTCTGCGCAACTGTAGCGGCCCATACTAAGCAACCGGCCTTGTTGTATGCCATGTTTTCATTACCGTTATTGTTATGGCAGCATCGTACTTGGCGCTGGCTTGCTGTGGTTTCTTTGCTCGGTGGCCTTTATTGGGTATTGGGAGAAGGGCGTCAGTTTCACCAGAATAAAGGCGTGATTTGGCTTTCTTTAGCCAACCGAGATCTGTTTGCGCAGCTGGGTTATTCGATTAATAAATATTTTATTCAACAACCTTTATTATTCTTATTATTTTTTGTTGCATGGTGGACAAGCCGTACCGATAAAACGCTGCGACAATTAATCTTATTCTTTATGTTACCCAGTCTTTGTTGCTGGTTCTTATTTGGCGCTTACCAATTACGACTAGGTCAGCACCTTATCGCTGGTGCTTTCTTCTTGTTAGCAGCGGGTGGTTTTAAGATTGAATCACGGATCTTTAGTGGTCGATTATGGCGCAGATGGCTTAATTGGTACCAATTAAAACAAAAACAACTCTTGGTTGCGGTATTAGGTTTAAGTGTTTGTGTGAGTGCGTTGTTGTTTGTGCGCGAAGTCTGGTTGGTTAAAGGTGGTTTAAGCCTATATGCCGGTGGGCGCCAAAGCTTGCATCGCTATTTTGGTAAAGACACCGATTATGTCTACCACACCATTTATTCTGATCCAGAATTACTATTGTGGGTTCCATCACGTTATCTTTATGGTCTGTTCTATAAACATACCAAGTTAACAACCCCGGATTACCTCTATTATGGTACCTATAATTACGCAACCTTGATTGATGAATTACAACGCAAATTGCCGGATTATGTGTTTACGGTCAGCCAAGACATCATTGATGGCCCCGCTTCCCAGTTGCTGGCAGAAGTGGTGAATCAGTGTCCACATGCTTTTTCACAAGTCGCTGGACCCTATAATAGATTTAGTTTTGTTACTTACAAAGTGGACAAAAATGCTTTAGTTCGCGATCAATGTTTGTTGGCAATGGTTGATCAACAACCTTTTGAGTACGCTAAGCTCGCACAAGTAGAATAGTTCCTAGAATTCACGTGCCAACTCGGTTAAAATTTGGGGCCAATAAAGAGTTGAGCCAAACCGATGAATCCAGAAGATATTAAGAAAATGATTCAAAGTAACATGCCAAACTCATCTGTTGATGTAACAGGTGATGGTCGGCATTTTGAAGCCATTGTGGTGTGTGATTTGTTTGAAGGAATGGGATTACTCGCTAGGCAGCGTGCTGTATATGGTACGCTTGGTGACAACATTCACAATGGCACGATTCACGCTTTATCCATTAAAGCCAAAACACCCAGTGAATGGGAAAATGAAAAAAAGTAATACGGAAACCTCATGGATAAACATTTAATCAGCGGGGGAAACCCCCTACAAGGCGAAGTCAGAATTTCAGGCGCTAAAAATAGCGTATTACCGATTCTGGCAGGCTGTCTGCTTACCGAAGAATTAGTCACAATTAAAAATGTACCGCATTTGAATGATGTAACAACCATCATGAAACTGTTAGGGCAAATGGGTGTAAACCTCACCATTTCGGAAGGTTTAACCATCGAAATCGATGCAAGCCAGGTGAATAATCAAAATGCACCTTATGAGCTAGTGCGAACCATGCGCGCGTCAATTCTCGTATTAGGGCCTTTATTGGCAAAATACGGTAAAGCAACGGTATCGCTTCCAGGTGGTTGCGCTATTGGTCCACGACCTGTCGATTTTCATGTCGAAGGTTTACGCAAAATGGGCGCCGATATCACAGTTGAAAATGGTTACATCCAAGCGTCAGTGAATGGACGTCTCAAAGGTGCAAACCTAAGCTTTGATATTGTTTCTGTCACGGGAACCGAAAATTTAATGATGGCGGCTGTTTTAGCAAAAGGCACCACCATTATTGATAACGCAGCGCGTGAGCCAGAAGTACAAGATTTAGCCAATTTCCTCATTAACATGGGCGCAAAAATCGAAGGGCATGGTACTAGAACCATCGTGATCGAAGGCGTTGAAAGTTTATCCGGCGGCACTTATACGGTATTACCTGATCGTGTAGAAACCGGTACTTTTCTTGTGGCAGCAGCGATGACTGGCGGTAAAATTGTCACCAAAGCCACACGTGGTGCATTGTTACAATCCGTACTCGATAAACTCCAAGAAGCAGGTGCACATATTGCAACTGGCGATGATTGGATCAGTCTTGATATGCGAGGTAATCGTCCACGAGCGGTTGATATTTGCACGGAACCTTTCCCAGGCTTTCCAACCGACATGCAAGCCCAATTTATGGCTTTGAATAGCATTGCAGAAGGTAAAGGCGTTTTGACTGAAACGGTTTTTGAAAACCGTTTTATGCATGCGCATGAATTGCGTCGTATGGGTGCAAACATTCAATTAAATGGTAACACCGCGATTATTGAAGGTGTGCCACACTTAACGGCTGCACCTGTCATGGCAACCGACTTGCGTGCATCAGCTAGTTTGGTTTTGGCAGGGTTAGTCGCAAGAGGCACAACGATCGTTGATAGAATTTATCATATTGATCGTGGCTATGAATGTATTGAAGAGAAGTTGGCGCAACTTGGGGCTTCCATTAAGCGCGTTGCCGCTTAATACTCGTCATTACGTAGGGGCGGACCTCTGTGTCCGCCCGAATGCTTGAAGATTATTAGGGCGGACACAGAGGTCCGCCCCTACATGGATGTTCAATGACACTCATTCTTAATCCTCAAATCTTTCCAGAAAACGATGCGCACATTCTTATTGAAGGTGAAGCAGGGCAGTTAGAACTCCTTACAACCTCTCCTGACGATCAGTCTACGCAAAATAAGGGTGTTGCCATTATTTGTCACCCGCATCCTTTGCATCAGGGTACTATGAACAATAAAGTGGTACATACGTTGTCGAAGGCGTTTCATAACAAAGGCCTTTACACGGTGCGCTTTAATTATCGCGGCGTAGGTAAAAGCGAAGGCTCATACGGTGATTCGATTGGCGAAGTGGCTGATTTGTTATCGGTATTAAAGTGGGTTGATTCGGTACTTGATAGCCCAGCAATCTATTTAGCCGGTTTTTCCTTTGGCGCTTTCATTGCAGCAAGAGGCGCTGCTTTACATGATTGCAAACAGCTTTGCACCCGCCGTAACCAATCAACCATATGAAAGCTTATCGAATGTCACTTGTCCATGGATTGTGGTGCAAGGAGAAAAGGATGAGGTGATCGCGCCTGAAAAGGTTTATCAATGGTTTGAAAAATCACAAAAGCCAAATATGCAATTGATTAAATTTGAGCAAACAAGCCATTTCTTTCATGGTAAGCTGATTGAACTACGTGAAGTTATTGAAAAGAATTTTGTCCCATCATGAAAAAAACGCCCTTGCATTGGTATGAAGAAAAAATTCAATCAGGCAAGATGATTCCAGACCCCCATCAACGTCAAGTTATTTTGCAATTCGAAAAGTTATTCCATGAGATGTTGGCGTCACAAAATGTTTTTAATCGTCTTAAAAGCCGTTTTTGCCTTTGGTTAGGGTTGCCACAAAAACCAGTAAAAGGCATCTATTTGTGGGGTAGTGTTGGTCGTGGTAAAACCGCAATCATGGATATGTTTTTCCATCTGTTGCCTTTTCGCCACAAAGAACGTTTGCATTTTCATCGTTTTATGCAGCATGTTCATCAAAAGCTGGCCTTGTTCCAGGGAGCTAGTGAACCGCTATATCTAGTCGCAAAATCATTCAAAGCGCGCACCTCTATTATCTGTTTTGATGAATTTTATGTCACCGATATTGCTGACGCTATGATTTTGTCTGAGCTATTTCGACATTTATTTGCGATGGGTGTTACGTTGGTTGCAACCAGCAATATCTTACCTGA
Organism: Uncultured Candidatus Berkiella sp.; assembly: GCA_964502705.1. Classification (GTDB taxonomy): domain Bacteria; phylum Pseudomonadota; class Gammaproteobacteria; order Berkiellales; family Berkiellaceae; genus Berkiella. Next base: position 23,195 of record CAZCXZ010000024.1, read on the forward strand.
AGACTTGTATCCGAATGGTTTGCAACGTGAAAAATTTTTGCCGACCATTGCGTTGATCAAGCAATATACTGAAGTAATATCGATGGATGGCGCTACTGATTATCGCATGCAATATTTGGCAAATGCGCAACTTTATCAATTTCCCTTAGACGAAAAATCCGAACAAAACTTAATGGCGCATTTTTTAGGGTTGGCTCAAGATGAAGGCGTTCCTAACAAATCATTATTGATTATGGATAGAAGTATCCCAACCAAATGGCTTGCTGAAAATATTGTTTGGTTTGATTTTCAAGCGTTGTGCAAAGGGGCACGCAGCACTTTAGATTACATACAAATTGCGCGAGATTTTAAAACGGTACTCTTAAGTAATGTGACCCAAATGGGAGAAGATAGCGAAGATGTTGCGCGGCGTTTTATTGCCTTAGTTGATGAATTATATGATCACAAAGTGACCATAATCCTATCTGCTGCAGTACCAATGCAAGAACTTTATCAAGGAACACGTCATCGCTTTGATTTTCAAAGAACCATAAGCCGGTTAACTGAGATGCAGTCGATGGACTACTTGCGAAAACGTCATTTACCCTGATTTCTTCTTGCGTCATGTTACTTGATGTTTTAGTATCCTTTTTCTATGTTTGTAAAATTTCTAAATTTTAAGAGACCGATTATGAGAGAATTATCAATAATTGAAGTGACTCTACCCAATGGTGGGGATGCAGTTGAACACAACTGTCATGATCATGAACATGGCCACGATCATGATCATGAAGAAAAGGAAAAGCGTTCCTACGATTTTGACTTTTCGAGCTGGTTTTTTGCCTAAATGGTATTGTTGAGTAGTAAAGAGGTATTAAAATGCGTGAACTTACATTAACTGAAATCGGTGTGATTAGTGGTGGTGTGGAAGCAGAATGCCAAGAAACGTCACTTCGTAGCGAATTCTGGTCTTCATTCATGTATTCATCGGGTTTTGCATCAGGGATTTTTTGGTCGCCTGTTATGCCATTAATTATGGGAACTGTTTCGTTGGTTGCATTTGTAGGTAATGTTGCAGTCTCAGCCATCACAGGATTGGGGCAGGGTACTGCTTATGCGGCATCCTCGGCCTATGGATACGTAGCAAACAAGGTTTCCAACTAAATTTGATAAAGATCCCTTCGTCTCCGACTGAACGAAGGGATCTTTGCCTTGCTGTATTGTAAATGCAAATAATTATCATTAATATTAACCATTCATTCATCATTACCCATCAGGGCTAATCATCTTGCTAACTTTAAATGCAATTCCAATTGGTCAGTCTGTGCGGGTATTGGGGTTCCAGCAGCAATCCGCTGGATTTAGGCACAAATTATTGGCGATGGGTTTAACGCCCGGTGTTATTATGACGGTTATCCGTGTAGCACCACTAGGCGATCCTATTCAGGTCAAATTACGCGGCTATACCTTAAGTTTGCGTAAAAAAGAATGCCAACAGATACAAGTTGAGGCTATCCATGGTTCGTCACAACAATGCGTCGCAACAGATCCCACCTCGCGCAATAGTTGCGCTTGTCGGCAACCCTAATTCCGGTAAAACCACCCTTTTTAATGAGCTTACTGGATCCTCGCAACGTGTTGGAAACTGGTCAGGCGTTACGGTTGAGCGTAAAGCGGGTGATTGTTGCGTTGGCGATCATGAATTTGAAATTATTGATTTGCCAGGTACTTATACCCTGACGCGTTTTGATGAAGATGGCCCTCAAGACGAAAGCATCACCAGCGAATTCTTACAAAATGATAATTACTCCTTTGTGCTTAACGTGGTTGATGCGCTCTGTCTTGAGCGTAACTTATATTTAACGTTGCAATGCCTTGAGCAAAACAAGCCAGTGATTATTGCGCTGAATCGTATGGATCTAGCGAAAAAAGCTGGCAAGCAATTATGTATCAAGACGTTGTCATCGGAATTAGGGTGTCAAGTGATCCCCGTGACAGCACGCAAAGGGGAAGGGCTTGATACGCTTAAATCGGCATTATTAAAGCCGCACTGTCTATTGGGGCATCATAAATTAAGCTATCCAGCAGTCATTGAGAAAGCACTAACATCAATGATCGAAGAATATGCCAAACAACATATTCAGCCGCCAGCACGTTACCAAATGTTACGATGGCTAGAGGGCGAGAGCTTACCTGAAGGCACGCTTTGTGCACGGCAAGTTGAGCTGGCGAAAGACCAAATTTTTTCGGCAACGACGCATACCGCAGATGTTTTAATTGCCAAAGCGCGCTATGACTATATTGAGATTTTGCTTGAGAAAGTGACGCAAACTCAAGCAGCACGTGAAGTAACAACACATCCCATTACACATTATTTGGACAAAATTGCTTGTCATCGAGTTTGGGGGCTACCCTGCTTTTTAGCGGTTATGTATGGGCTCTTTTTCTTCGCGATTAACATTGGTGGCGCTTTCCAAGACTTTTTTGAATTAACCTCAGATGCGCTGTTTGTTGAAGGCATGGCGCATGCTTTACATGCGATTGGTACGCCTCACTGGCTCATGGCGTTATTAGTTTCAGGTGTCGGCAAAGGTATCAGTACGATTGTGACGTTTGTTCCCGTTATTGGCGCTATGTTTTTAGCACTCGCATTTTTAGAAGACAGTGGTTACATGGCCAGAGCCGCTTTTGTGATGGATAGGCTCATGCAGGCAATCGGTTTGCCTGGAAAATCATTTGTGCCTATGATCATTGGGTTTGGCTGCAATGTCCCAGCGATTATGGGAATGCGCACCTTAGATAATAAGCGCGATCGCATTTTAGCGGTCATGATGAGCCCCTTTATGTCTTGCGGTGCAAGGCTCGCTATTTTTACGGTTTTTGTTGCTGCATTCTTCCCTGAGGGCGGTCAAAATATTGTTTTCTTGCTGTATCTCATTGGCATTGGGATGGCAATTGTTACGGGACTATTGCTGAAAAGTACGCTACTTAAAGGCGAAGCCGTACCGCTTTTATTGGAGATCCCAGCTTATCAATGGCCACATTGGCAGTCACTATGGAAACTGAGTTCGAATCGTTTGAAACGGTTTGTATTGAATGCTGGTAAGTTCATTTTACCCGTTTGTATTGTGATGGGTGTGTTAAATCATATTGATCATCATGGAAAATGGATAAGTGAACCCGCGCAACAGGCTTCTCTTTTAGCGACTGTCGGTAAAAAAATTGTTCCGGTGTTTGCTCCTTTGGGAATAGAAGAGGAAAACTGGCCGGCAGCGGTTGGTTTATTGACAGGCGTATTGGCTAAAGAAGTGGTTATTGGCACTTTAAATTCTCTTTATGATGCGCCACAAGAAATCATCACTGAAAAATTCCACTTAAGAGATCGTTTGGGAATGGCTGTTGCAAGTATCGGCGAAAATCTCTTAGCGTTAGGGGATGCATGGCAAAATCCAATAAAAGCAAAATCACCCGATGCCACGATGCACCATCATGCTTACGGTGAAATGGTTAAGCGCTTCAACGGTAAAGCGAATGCGTTTGCTTATTTGTTATTCGTTTTACTTTATTTCCCTTGTATCTCAGCGACTGCAGCTATGTTACGCGAAGTGCAACGAGGATGGACAATCTTCTCGGTTTGCTGGACGACCGGTTTAGCTTATGGCATGGCGGTATTCTATTATCAGGTAGCAACACTTGCCTTGCATCCTGTGCAAACCATTGCTTGGGTAGGAGCACTGCTTTGCGTGGGGTTTTCTGCTTGGTTTGGGATCCGTCATTATGGGCAAGGTTTGTTTTGGCGAACGGTGCCCACGCCGATTGTGATGATGCGTTAAGAATAAAAAAAGGTGGGGAGACCCCACCTTTTTTTTAAGCATTTTTAATGCAGAAAGCTTAGCTAGCCATTTCTTTAAGTTGCTTCAAAGGAAGCACTTTAACACGGCGACTAGCAGGCTTAGCTTTGAACGTCATGGTTTCACCAGTGAAAGGATTAACCCCTTGGCGAGCCTTAGTAGCAGGCTTTTTAACCACTTTGATCTTCAGCATACCAGGCCAAGAGAAGATTTCTGGGCCTTGCTTTTGCAAGTGAGCGTCGATAATTCTAGCAATCGTTTCAAGCACAGAAACGACTTCTTTTCTAGCAACCCCTGTTTGAGCAGAGATGGTAGAAACGAATTCCGATTTTGTGAAGGGTTTACGACCGACTGAAATTGGGCCTCCAGATGCTTTTGTTGAACCCGCAGCTTTCTTAGTAGTTGCGCGTTTAACAGCACGTTTAGCAGCTTTAGGGGCAGCTTTACGTTTCTTAGCAACAGGACTCTTCTTTACAGAAGAAGCTTTTTTGGTCTTAGCTGATTTTTTGCGTGCAGCCATGTTCTCTCCTTGGCACATACCTACAATTATAACGCTTATAACGATAGCATATTCATTAACAAATGCTAGCGTCAGTTTTTTTAAAAACCTAGCGCTCTTGCTAACAATATCACCGGGTGGGTGACTCGTATAGCGGAATTTGATTCTCTCATTTGTTGCTGAATATGCAAAGCACATCCGACGTTTGATGTTGCAATAATATTTGCTTCTCTGTCATCAACCTCGGATAAAAGGTTATTTAATAAGGGTTTAGCTATTTCAGGATGATCGATCATATAAGTGCCTGCCGCACCACAACAATGTGGAGATTTAATTGATTGGCAAACTAATTGTGGAATACGAGCCAGCATTTGCAGTGGCGCAAAAGGGGTTTTTAATACATTTCTTAAGGTGCATGGTGTATGCACATAAACTTTTTCTGCCAGCGGCTTAAGGGTGAGTTGCTCCGGCCAGGTTGCTGCTTGCACAAAATTGACGATATCGACGACTTTATCAGCAAAGCGCGACCAATCATCATCTTTTGTAGCAAGCAAACTAAAATTTTTATCGTATTCACCCAATACGGCGCTGCATCCCGTTGCAATGGTAATAATCGCGCTGACCTTCTCAATATCAGGTAAAAAAGCTTGGAGATTTTTCTCTCCTAATGAAAGAGCCGTAGAAAGATCGCCTGCATGTAATGCAATGGCGCCACAGCAGGTTTGTTTTGTTGGTAGCTGTACTTCGTATCCCAAATGCCGCAACACATAAATACTGGCATTGACTGTTTCTTGATCGCACCAATTACTCATGCAGCCGACGAAGAGTAAAACGGTGCCTTGCTTCTCACCAATCGCTGGATAAACAGGTTGCCAGGTTGATGGCTTAGGCACAGAGGGTAATAAGCTATTGAGTGATGAAAGCCCTAACAATTTGGGAATTCCGCAGCGGGTAGCTAATTGACGTAAACCGATTTGCTGTGACACCCATATAAAGTGTTGTAGGGCTTTTTGCCAGAGCGGGTGTTGCACCATCCACGCCATGAACCGCGTTGTAAAAGGCGGTGGTGCTAATTCTTTCACAGCTGCATTTTCGCTGACCATGGCTCTGCCTAAGGTCAACAGCTCTCCATATTCAACGTGGGCAGGGCAAACGCGCTCGCAGGCTCGACAACCTAAGCATTGATCGAGATGTGCCTTGCCGTGCGCATCTAATGGCAACTGATCTTTAGCATAAGCTTGGAATAAAGCGATTCTGCCACGTGGGGATTCATTTTCGTCGTGGGTAAGCTCGTAAGTTGGGCAATGTGGCAGGCAAAGCGCACATTTCACGCATTGGCTGGCTAAACGGTTGACTTGGTCTTTGATTTTCATGCTTTGTTTTCGCAGGTTTTATAATCCCAGTCAAGTTGTTATACTGAGCGACCTAAAAATGGGGTTCTTCACTTGTATTACCAAAGACACGTCTTTTTTTGTACTAATCTCCGGACCAGTGGTAAGCAGTGTTGTGCCACCGGTGACGCTGAAAAGCTCCGTGACTATGCGAAGCAAAAATTGAAGAAGCTAGGTATCCATGGTACTGGCTTAAATCGCGTAAACACGAGTGGTTGTTTAGGGCGTTGTGAGGATGGTCCAGTTCTTGTAATCTACCCTGAAGGGGTCTGGTATAGTTATAAGACTTACAATGATATCGATGAAATCATCGAAAATCACCTCCTAAAAGGAGAGATTGTGGACCGTTTAAGGTTAACTGAGACCTCATTTACAAGTGAATCTACAAAAACACAGTAAAGTCATTGTCTCTAGATGACTGGTTTTGTATAATTCGCCAACTTTAACTAAGACGTATTTCCCCAGGGAGTCAGGTTGCATGAGAACCTATACCGCGAAAGAAGATGATATTAAGCGTGATTGGCTAGTCATTGATGCTAAAGATATACCGATTGGTCGCCTAGCTTCTTGCGTGGCTTCTATTTTACGCGGCAAAAATAAGACTATTTTTACCCCCCATGTTGATACTGGCGATGCCGTTATCATCATCAACGCTGCTCACATCAAAGCAACGGGTAAGAAAGAAAAGACCAAAACTTATTACCGTCATACAGGCTTTATCGGTGGTATTAAGTCAATTACCTTAGAAAAATTGCGTGAAACCCAACCAGAACGCATTATTCAATTGGCTGTGAAAAATATGCTGCCAAAAGGTCCTTTAGGCAGAAAGATGGCTAAAAAATTGTGGGTTTATGCGGGTACCGATCATCCGCACCAAGCGCAACAACCAAAAGCACATATCATTAATTGTTAATTAACATCGAGTAGAGCATGGCAACAGCACAACAAAACTATGGAACTGGCCGACGCAAAACGTGTCGCGCTCGTGTTTATTTAAAAAAAGGCACAGGCAAAATCACGATTAACGACAAAACCTTAGAAGAATACTTTGGTGGTCGTAAAGCGGCACACATGATTGTTAGACAGCCGTTAGAAGTGTTAGGGCTTACCGCTCGTTTTGACGTTAACGTCAACGTAGCAGGCAGCGGTCCTATGGGCCAAGCTGGCGCTATTCGTCATGGCATCACCCGCGCATTGATTCAATATGATGAAGAAGGCGCAACCGGCTCTGAAGGCACTTCAGGCGGTACCGAATCTTTCCGTCAAGTTTTACGTAAAGCGGGTTATGTTACACGTGACTCCAGAGAAGTTGAACGTAAAAAGGTTGGCTTCCGTAAAGCGCGTAAAGTGGAACAGTACTCCAAGCGTTAATCGATTCCAAAGTACGAAAGTACGAAAAGAGAAGGCAGCGAGAGCTGCCTTTTTTTTTAGGGCTTGGTTCGTTGTAGCAAAGAACGCCCCTCTTTGGCCAATCTCGCTTTTTAAATGCCCTCAAAAATGCTCATGGACGACGAGTACACTCCGCTTTTTTCGACCATTTAAAAAGCGACCTTGTCTCAAATAGAAACGTTCTCCGAGGTTCGTGTAGAGAGTACTCTCTCAACCGTCTCTACAATCGCTTGGGTCTGGCTATCAATTTCGACATTGATTAAATCACCTTCAACGGCTGTGCCAAACGTGGTCAGTTTTAAGGTTTCCGGGATCATATTGATAGTAAATGCGCCTCTGTCTGGAAAGACATTTCCCACCGTTAAACTCACGCCATTCAATGCGATATAACCCTTTTCCAAAATAAAGCGCATCCAGCTGGCGTCACCCGTGATTTCAAATACGCGTTGCTCAGGTGAGGGTGCATGCACATTGCTGATGCGCCCAGTGCCCATGACATGGCCTGATAACATATGTCCACCGATTTCATCCCCCATTTTTAGTGAGCGTTCAATATTGACTGTTTGCCCTACTTGAAACTGTGGGATAGTGGTCCGTTTTAAGGTGTCTTCAATTGCGTCAAAGGAAACTATCTCACCTTCAATGCTCACAACCGTTTGGCATACACCATTCACAGCAATACTCGCGCCGGTTTCTAGGCCGTTTAACAAGGCGGGCGTTAATGCAATACGGTAACGCGTTAATGCGGGCGTGTGAGAAATCCAGGTGATTTTAGCCATGGCTTTAACGATGCCTGAGAACATAGGTCTCTCCTAAAAGGGGGGTGGGCAAAAGGATGCCATAAAGAAATACCAGAAATCCAGTCAGTATAGTCGTGTATAACATCGTAATAATAGGGAAATATTCCTGATTGGGATCAATTTTTTATAGAAGTAGGCTAGGCTTGCTTTAATGATCCCGCTCAGCACTATCGAGATAACCTATGATAAAAACAGCCACTTCTGCCAAACAATTTGGCAATCTCATTAAAGTGAATCGAAAAGCTTTTAAACTCACACAAAAGGAATTGGCGGGTGTTTGTGGGTGTGGCGTAAGATTTATTCAGGACCTCGAAAAAGGAAAGAAAAGTTGCGAGCTAGGCCTGTCACTTTGGGTGTTAACCATGTTAGGGATCCGTTTAGAAGCTAAAATACCTAATTTGCCGACGGATGTTCAACATGTCACAGAATAAACTCTGTGTTTGTTTATATGATAAACCAGTCGGTTTATTAGAGTTGGATCGCAATCAGAAAATGACGTTCAGCTATCAAAAAGATGCAACACATGCGATTTCATTGTCGATGCCACTTAAAGATAAAACTTTTGACGATGTTAATTGTCGTAAATTTTTTCGTGGACTCCTTCCTGAAAATAGCCAATTGCTAGAGTTAATGAGTCATGATGCTCATTGCCTTGTTAAAGATACTTTTGGATTATTACACCATTATGGTAAAGAAAGTAATGGTGCACTTTCATTTTGGGATTTACGCGATGTTCCAATCGACCCTTCAAAACCATTCCTACAAATACATAACACAACGCAAATACCATTCGATGCAAAGTTGCAGTCATGTTTTGGTTTGTTTTCGGGAAATGAAAAAAAATTCCAGGTAAAAATAGTAGAACAAAAAATGATGGCAGGTGAACCTGGTAAAGTCAGCACACACTTTTTAAAAATGAGTAACCATAACAAAATACTCAATGAATATTTTTGCTTAAATTTGGCCAAAGATTTAGGCATTGATTGTGTCAATGTAAGCTTGCAGCCTGTAGCAAAGGAATTGACTTTATTGGTTGAACGCTATGATCGAAAAATGAATACACTTCATCAAATGCAATTTTTTCATCAAGAAGATTTTGCGCAAGCGCTAGGCCATTTTGCTATTCACAAATACGAATGGGACAAGGGTCCTAACTTGAAAGAATGCTTTGGGCTATTAACAAAAACGATTGTTCCAGCAATTTGCCGATTACAAATGGTTAGGCGTGTCTTATTTAATTATTTTATTGGCAATGTATCAGCACATGCTAAAAATATGTCATTACTTTATTTGGGAATGAATAAACCTATGTTGGCGCCATTATATTCGGTAATGGGTACTTGCGATGATACACAAACAATGGCAATGAAGATTGGTAATAGTTATCAAATAGCACAAGTCAGCATCAGCGACTGGCAACTATTTTGCAAAGAAACAAAATACTCATTTCCCATTTTAAAGCAAATGCTAAGAGAATATGCGGAGCAAATCGTGCCATTGGCCATGAAGCACAGGGATATACTAAAAGCCAAAAAGCAAGATGTGAAAGAAATTGATAAATTGATTATTGCTATGAAGCAGCGCTGTGAAAGGGTAGTGAAACATCAGTAGATGAGCCTATGAGGCCCATCTACTGATGGATTAAATATTAACGAATTTTAGCTAAAGACGCATTAATCTCTGCTTTGCGACCTTTATCTTGGATTTCGTAGCCTTTACGAATTGGGGCATTTTTAGCAATTTCTAAATGTTTGCGACCTGCTTCAAATTCACCATTATCGACTAAGAAATCACCGTAGTAATAATTAGAATCGCTGCCTTTAGGATCAATTTTGACAGCAGCTTGCAAGAATGCTCGAGCTTTCTTTTTATCACCAAAAGCAACGGGCCAACCTGGTACTCTGGCATACATTGCACCAATCACACCGTAGCCAAAGCCATTTTCAATGCGCGGTTGTTTAGTTAATGTCTCTTCTAATAAAGAACGGGCTTTTTTAACGCGAGGTAACACGCCTACACCACCTTTGAGTTGTGCAAAAGAACTTAGAGCGGTTGCATACCACAGCATAACGTCAGGATCATTCGGATATTTGTCGTTCAGGGCAGCAGCTTGATTAATGACTTGCTCTAAAGCACCGAGTTGTTGGCCTTGTGGCGTTTGATATTTTGCTTTAGCCCAGTTGGTGCGTAGCTCAACCACTTCTGCATCTGGTGCTGCTGCATTGGCAAGCTGCACAAATGCAAACAGGAAAAATGAAAACAGGATTTGGTAAATTCTTTTAGAAGTGGACATAGTTAGCTCCCAAGTATGAAGAACTGATAACTTAAAAAAATCACTATAGACCGTTCATAATTTACGGGCAATAGTAATTCACTTGGGATTGCGCATGGTTTATACGTGTGATGAGTTCCGCACTACGGTATGGACCGATTTCTACATCTTGTTCATTCTTCACTGCAACATACGATATTGCACCATCTAACATCGCTCTAAAGAATGCACATTTGTCTTGGCGAGAATCGACATAACTATTTGCAAGTGACCAGCCCACACGTTCATCAATGTTTTCATAACGACGCATTCTGGCTTCTGAAGCGACAAAACCTTTGTCGAGGATTTCTAATTGCTGACGCTCTCCAGCACGTAGATCGGATGCGTGATTTTCACCTGCTTTATTAAAGGAAGGGTAACGATAGGTTTGCACAGAATCACAATCTTGGCTTTGCACACTTTCGAGTGTTGTTTCCCCATTTTTTTTGCACGCATAGATAGTTGTATCCGCATACAGTGTTATAGGGAAAAATAAGGTTAAATATACAGTTAGCATGAGGCGCAGCATGACCTACCCCGAACTTTTGTTATTATTATATAGCTAACAAACTAACAGATTAGATATAAAGACACAATAGGCCTTCTAGACAGGTTTGGTAAAGGGAAGGAGCTTATGAAAACAATAAGATTTTAACGGCAAGTACACTGGCTGCCATGCCAACCATTTCTACAATAAGCCCAGTTGCTAATGCATGACGAATGTGACGAATTTGCACTGCGCCAAAATAAACCGCCAGAACATAAAAAGTGGTTTCAGTCGATCCCATCATGGTGCTTACCAAATAACCCGTATAACTGTCAGGGCCAATAGCGGGATTCTTTAAAACATCCGTCATTATCCCTAAGCTACCTGAGCCAGATAGTGGTCGCATAAATACCATCGGTAAAGCTTCTGCAGGGATCCCAAGTGGAGCGGTGAAGGGGGCAATCACTTTAATTAATGCACCAAGCGCGCCACTGGCTCTTAGCATGGCAATCGCAAATAGCATGGCCACCATGTAAGGCAAAATTCTTACCGCTAATTCGAAACCGCCTTTAGCGCCTTCGGTAAAACTGGCGTAAATTTCGACACGTTTAACCATTCCGTAACTAACAATTGCCACAATTAAACTGGGAATGATCCAAGGTGAAAAAGTACGCCCCCAGATCAGCGTGACAGGGATCAACCCAATCAGTCCGACAAGTGCTAATAAACTGACCCATGCAGGGTAAGATGCGATCTGTTCAGAAGAGATATTGTTGTTGATTTTTTGCGTAGACACGCTGGGTGAACTAACGAACCGCTGTAATAATTTTGCTGTAAAAATGGCCGCAATCGTTGCACAAAGTGTGGCAATTAAGGTTGTGGTAATGATGCCTGCTGCATCATGAGAGCCGGCACTGGCGCGTAAGGCAATAACTTTGGTAGGGATTAAAGTAATGCATGCTGTATTCATTGCCAAAAACAATACCATGGCGTTGGTTGCAACGCCGGGATTAGGGTTGAGCTTTTCTAGCTCCTGCATGGCTTTTAAACCAAAGGGTGTTGCCGCGTTACCCATGCCTAACATATTGGCTGATAGATTCATGATCATCGCGCCAAACGCTGGGTGGTTGGGTGGAATTTCAGGAAATAAAGGTTTTAATAATGGATAGATCAATTTAGCTAAGACTGCTAACAAGCCACCATCTTCCAGAATGCGCATGAGCCCTAAAAATAAACATAAAACACCAACTAAACCAATTGCCAACGTCACTGCATCATTTGTAGCATGTAGCAGATGTTGCGTTAACGCATGCATGGGAGAGTCAGGGGTTATTTGGTTAGCTTGCCATTGCCATTGTTCCCAAACACTAGCGCCATAAGCGGTTGTGATGAGTAGAAAGAAAACCCAATTCATAAATGGTTTACGCAGCCTAATTAAAAATATGAAGGACAGTATAACGCAGGACATCTCATGCTGACATGATCTCATTAAGCTCGCAGATCAACTTATGAATTGCTACGCATGATCTGTGTTAGCACAATCCATAATCGTGTACACTAACCTGCATAATTTTGGCATGCAGAGCTAGGCGATATTGTGATAGTATTTGCCGCCAACTCTTATAACAATTAAATAACCGATTTTCCGTCCGGGGGACGCGTTAATGAGTGATGACAAGGTAGATGCCGGTCGACGGCGGTTTTTAACAGCTGCCACAACAGTGATCGGAGGGGTAGGCGCAGCCTACGCCGCTTCACCCTTTATATGTTCTTGGTTTCCAAGCGCGAAGGCGCAAGCTATGGGTGCGCCAGTAAAAATTGATATCAGTAAGCTTGAGCCTGGTG
>CAZCXZ010000025.1:0-35596 GCA_964502705.1 Uncultured Candidatus Berkiella sp.
CAGGTAGTAGCGGCATGCCGATTGAGTTTGTAATAGGAACAACAGAAAGTTATGACCTGCTTAACGATGTTAAAGATACCGTCATGGATAGAGCATTAAAAAGTGGTATGTTTGCTTATATTGATCCTGATCTTAAAATTGATAAAGCACAGACCACCATCGCGCTTGATCGCGATAAGATCTCGGAAATGGGTTTAACGATGCAAGATGTCGGTAATGTGTTGTCCTCAAGTTTAAGTGAAGGCTATATCAATTTCTTTAGCTTGTCGGGTCGATCATACCAAGTGATACCACAGATGATGCGGGTTGATAGGCTTAACGAACAGCAAATATTGGACTATTACATTACCACGTCGAATGGAAGTTCAATCCCACTTTCAACTTTTGCTTCGATAAAAACCACGGTGGTGCCAGAATCAATTAACCACTTCCAACAGATCAATTCGACAACTATTTCGGGCGTTCCTATGCCAGGCGTTACCATGGGAGATGCATTGGCCAGCTTAGAGAAAATTGCTGAGGAAGTTTTACCGCAAGGGTACAACGTTGATTATGCGGGTCAATCGCGCCAGTACAAGCAAGAAAGCAGTGCCTTAATTTTAACGTTCTTTTTTGCATTGATCATTATTTTCCTTACCTTAGCTGCACTTTTTGAAAGTTTTAGAGACCCTTTGATTGTACTGATTAGCGTACCGATGTCGATTTGTGGTGCCATGATTTTTATTAGCCTAGGAGTGGGTGGTGCGAGCTTAAATATTTACACTGAAGTGGGGCTGGTTACTTTAATTGGTCTTATCAGTAAACATGGAATTTTATTGGTACAATTTGCGAATGACTTACAAATGGAAGGAAAGGACAAACGCCACGCTATTGAGATGTCTGCTGCAATGCGTCTTCGTCCTATTCTCATGACAACGGCAGCGATGGTGTTGGGCGTGATACCACTAATTACAGCAACCGGTGCGGTATTGGTTTGGTGATTGCAACTGGAATTTCAATTGGCACACTGTTTACGTTGTTTGTTGTGCCAGCGATGTATTTATTATTTGCAGAAGATTTAAGCAAGAAGGCAGCTGAAGAAAAGGAACTTGCGGGTGTTGTTAACCCGGCGTAGGGGACGGCCTCTGTGCCGTCCCGGGCCGACACGGCCTGTCTTGTCGTAGCTTCTTAGCGAAGACAGAAGGTCGGCCCCTACAAATAAATAGCAGAGACGAGTATTTAGCTGGCTATGGCGTCTAGGTAATATTCAATTACCCCAGATTCATGCGCCTTGTTAACCAATTCTTTACGATTACTGCAACCCAATTTGGTTTTGATACGGTTAATATAAACATCAACGGTTTTAGTTGATAAACCTAATTTTTGACTGATTTCCGTATTTGAAAAACCTTGGATCAGCAAACGGTAGCTTTCTGATTCACGCTCTGACAACACATTAAATGGAAAGCTTAATTCTTGTAAAAAGCGATCAATTAATGGAAGACTCTCTTTGTTGTAAAAATTTTTACGTTTATCAGGATCGGTTAAGACCATGCCGGTGGGTGGTAATATGCGTTGCTTATCTGCGATTTGAATGATATTTGCAGCATTTTGTACAAAGTACTGTGAGAAACGTTTTAAGAAATTTAAATTATTCATGTAGAAATCTAATACAAATTTGCTATCTGGTTTTGAAGCAAATGAAAAAATATCGGTTTTATTTTCTAGATGTTTAACATAAATAATGCCGTTACCAATATTAAATTCGCGTGCAACATCGAGCTGCTGCTTTGGAAGAATGTTTTCCCAGAGGTACCAACCGGTGTCAAGATGGAAACCACAAAGTGGAAATTGATGGTCGAACCATGATTGGTAAAACCCTGTATGGGTATGTAAGCTAAAGCCAGAGGTATCAGGATAATTTACACCGTAACAAAAGTAATTTACTGCACCTAACTTTGTTAAAGGCGCCAGTAATTTTTTCACATCATTTTCTGCTTCAAATGAGATATGATTTTGATTCAATGACATACACCACAATATCCAGAAATTAAACTAACTCACATTGTATAGAAGAAACAGGGGCAGATCAACTACTTTACCCTTGTTTTATGGTATTTTTGTGGCTGTTATACCGCTAAAGTAAAGCATATACAACAAAAGGGATGTTACAGCCGATGAATGACAACTTAATTGCTATCCGTGGACCGATTCTTACCTTTACAGGGGATGCTTTTGCATTGGGTGCCGAAGAAACCATGCATTATGAAACGGATGGATTGGTTGTTATGGCTGACGGGAAAATCACTCACATAGGATCAGCTGCTAACATAATACCGCTCATTCCTCCTTCGGTTGAGATCAAAAATTATGGTGCTGATAGTCTGATAACGGCCGGCTTCGTAGACTGTCATGTTCATTATGCTCAGCTTCCAATCATTGCGGCTTATGGTACGCAATTGCTAGATTGGCTCAAAGATCATGCTTTCCCAACGGAATTGGCTTTTGAAGATCCCATCTATGCCAAAACCGTTGCTGAAACATTTTTAACAGAGTGTTTACGCGTAGGCACCACGACCGCAGCTGTGTATTGCACGGTACATCCACAATCGGCAGAGGCCTTCTTTAGTGCCGCAGATGAACGCAATATGCGCATGCTGGCAGGCAAAGTGATTATGGATAGAAATGCGCCACTTGAATTAACCGACACCCCGCAATCTGCCTATGATGATTCTAAGGCATTGATCAATAAGTGGCATGGAAAAAATAGGCAGCTTTATGCTATTACTCCTCGTTTTGCACCCACCAGTACCATGACACAAATGGAAATGATTGGAGCCTTATGGGCTGAATTTCCGGGTGTTTATTTACAATCTCATATTGCTGAAAATCAAGCAGAAGGGCAGTGGGTAAAAGATCTCTATCCGCAGAGCAAAAGCTATTTAGATGTGTACGACCATTATCAGCAGTTAGGTAAGCGCGCTATTTTTGGACATGGTATTTGGCTTGGCGATGCAGAATTAGCCCGCTGCTATGAATCAGGCACTGCAATAGCACATTGCCCAACGTCAAATTTATTTTTAGGAAGTGGCATATTTGATTTAGCTTATGCTAAAAGACCCGATCGTCCTGTTTTGGTTGGTTTAGGAACCGATGTCGGGGGAGGAACCTCTTTATCGATGCTACAAACCTTAAATGAAACGTATAAAGTCGCTCAAATGGCAGGTAGCTCTATGCCGTCTACGCTCGCTTTTTATTTGGCAACGCGCGGTGGCGCCCAGGCACTTGATTTAGAAGATAAGATTGGCAGCTTAGCCCCAGGTATGGAAGCCGATGTGATTGTTTTGGATATGAAATCAACGCCGCTCATTGATTTTAGAATGCAACATTGTGATAGTTTTGAAGAACAATTATTTGTACTCATGACCTTAGGTGACGACAGAGCAGTACAAGCAACTTATATTGCAGGAAACTTAGCTTATCAGCGTGGTTGATAAGCTTATTTACCACGCGATTTGCGAGGCTTGTCTTTTTGTTGCTGACGAGTGTCGCTGACTCTTTTGAGTTCTTCATCGCGATTTCTTTCGCGATTGTGGTTATGATCACCACCGGTTTTTTCATTGGTGTTATGACGGTTATTAGGTTCTTCATGGTCAGGTATATAATGTGTCATAAGGCTGCTCCCCCCTACAAAATCGCATCGGTCTTTACGGGATATCGGCTGCATAGCGCTTTATCATAAATAGACGATAATTAACGTAAGCACAGCAAGCTAATACTGTATGAGAGAACAGTCGAGATAGGTGTTATGGAAGATAAAGGCAAACTAAATAAATTAAAGAATCAGCTGCAAATGGAAGTAGATGCTGCTTTTTTATATCAAAAGTTATCCGAGAAATATCATGAAGAACCTGCTCGTACTATTTTTACCAAAATGAGTGCCATTGAAAACAAGCATGCCGCTATGTTTCTTAAAAGGGTTCAAGAACACGCTCCCAATTATGTTCTTCCCGCGCCAAGTATCAAAGCTCGATTTCAGATCAAAGTCGCAGAATGGGTTGGCTATGATTTTGTTATTAACCATCTTGCCGCTGTGGAATGGAAAACGGCTAGGTCAATCGTAGAATCGAAACAAGCCAAAGGTCAACCAATTACAGGTTATGAAAATGTTCATTTAAATATTCTGAAAAATATTTCAAGTGACAGTAATCTAAATACACAGGGCGAGACGCTGACGCGACTTGAGGGAAAGCATCGTTCTATACAGGGGAACGCATTACGCGCAGCTGTGTTAGGAGCGAATGATGGTTTGGTGTCAAATATGAGCTTAGTCATGGGTGTGGCAGGAGCGGCTCAAGGTGGTGGCACGGTGCTGATTGCGGGTGTGGCTGGACTTCTTGCAGGATCTATTTCCATGGCGTTAGGCGAGTGGCTTTCAGTACAAAGTTCGCGCGAATATTATCAGCGACAAATCGATATTGAAGCAGAAGAGTTAGAAAATTCACCTGAAGAAGAAATGAATGAATTAACTTTGCTATATCAAGCAAAAGGCATCAATGAAGTCGAAGCCCGCAAAATGGCCGAAAAGGTATTCGCCAATAAAGATACCGCATTAGAAGTCTTGGTTAAAGAAGAATTAGGTATTGATAAAGAAGGTTTAGGTGGCTCTGCTCATCAAGCAGCGATAGCCTCGTTTTTGCTATTTTCAGTTGGTGCATTAATCCCGCTTTTTCCCTTTTTCTTTCGGTCCGACGATATTGCAATTATGCTAAGTATCGTGTTGAGCACAATCGGTTTATTTTTAATTGGAGGCTTAATTACCTTTTTTACTGGCAAGAGCTTCTTTTATGCCGGCATGCGACAAATTGTCTTTGGGCTACTTGCCGCGGCAATTACGTATTCAATCGGTAAGGCTATTGGGATCAGTGTCTTATAGATATGTTCCAGGACATAGTTAGTTACCGCCTTTCATTAACATGATTTAATATCTCAATTGATTATGTATTAACGGCAAAAGTGGTAAATTAATCCATTAATTATTTTAACAGCATGAGTTGCTTGTTCGATGAAAAAATGGATTTTATTACTTCTTATTCTAACTAATTCAGCGCATGCTGTTGAAGATGTCACACCTAGACCCAAAATCGGTTTGGTGCTTAGTGGAGGCGGAGCTCGCGGAGCAGCTCACATTGGCGTCATCGAAGCGCTTGAAGAAATGAATGTCCCCATTGATTTCATCGTTGGTACCAGTATGGGCGCCGTGATTGGTGGCCTTTATGCTTCAGGTGTTCCTATAGCGCAACTCAAGCAGGATTTTTCCACGCTAGAGTGGGATGAGATCTTTAGCTACAACATTAACCGAACCGATTTATATTATCGTCGCAAACTTGATACTGATATTTTTGTCATTAAAAATTTTGTTAGTTACTCTAATGGTAAGATCCATATTCCTTATGGCATTATTACAGGTCAAAGCTTATACGAAGTATTTAATGCCTACTTATTACCGATTCAGCCGATTAAAGATTTTGATCACCTCAATATTCCATTTAAAGCTGTCGCAACCGATCTGGTAACAGGTAAAGCAATCGTCCTGGATCATGGCGATATGGCCTTGTCACTATTAGCCAGCATGGCTGTTCCCGGTATTATTTCACCTATTGATAAGAATGGTTATTTGCTCGTCGATGGTGGCGTGAGCGCGAATGTGCCTATTGCAACAGCGAAAGCGATGGGGGCTGATGTGCTGATTGTGGTAGATGTCAGTACACCGATGTCGAAAAAGGATGATATTGTCGATTTAGCCGGTGTAATCGATCAGATCTCCAATATTTTAACCTTCCGCAATGTAGAAAAAAGCAAAGCGTTGCTTGATAAAAACGATATACTAATTGAGCCTGCATTTTCAGATGTCGGTACAACCGATTTTGAAAAATTCGAAATGGGTATTATGCCAGGCAAAACCGCTGCAATGCAGCAATCTGAGCGTTTATGCTACCTAGCGCAGTTTAGAAAACAGGCTGCACCTGACAATGCACCATTAAGACGAGAAATGCCGTCTATCAATATCGATGCTGTTGCTGTTAAAAATGCCGTAGTGCTAGAACCTGAAAGCTATTTAGATTATGTGCAATTTGATGAATCGTTGGTTTCCCCACTGACCATTAATCACGAGATCAATACACTTTACGGTTTAAGCATTTTTGATCGAATTTATTACGGCATCCAAGATATTAACCATGAAAAAACCTTAGTAATAGAACCTATTATCGATCAAGAAAATCCTATCTATTTCCAAGCTAGTTTGCTATTGGACACCGATTTTCATCTGACCAATACCTTTGGGTTCGTATTGGGAATAACGAATCCGCGTGCAAATAGCTATTTAGGAGAATGGCGCTTATTAGGTCAAATAGGTCAAGGTGAAAGCATATTGGCTGAATTTTATCAACCGTTATCGCGGGATTTAGCATGGTTTGTGAATCCTCGAGTGAGTATCCAGCGAACACCCGTACTTTACTATTATGACTTTGATACCATTGCAGATTTGGTCATGACGCAGAATAAAGCCTCGATTGGTATGGGGCGGAATTTCAGCAACTGGGGAAGATTAAGTGGCTTTTGGCAATATTCCTATTCCGATATTAAACAGGAAACAGGGTCATATTTTATTACCAATCAATATGTGAATAACGGTGAAGCCGGGGTGTTATTTGAATGGGATACCTTAGATAACCTGTATTTTCCAAAACATGGTATCAAAGGGCGGTTGATTTTTAACAAATTCGCAGAAGCATTCGGTGGCGAAAATGACTTCACTCAGTTTACCGCAAAAAATATTGCAGCGATTGGCACAGGTAAACATTCACTAGCATTAGGTACGATGTACAATAAAACGGTGCATAGCGAGCCTAATTATCCTGCGCAATTTTCATTAGGTGGTTTATTTGAATTGACAGGATTTGCCAATAACGAATTAGTGGGTGATAACTCTGCATTGATAACAGCTATCTATTTCTACGAGTTCAAACAATTAGAAATTATCCCTAACCGACCTGCATTATGTTATCTGGGAACCTCTTTAGAAACTGGTAAAGCCTGGGGTAATTCAAATCAAAGTCATGAGCGATGGTTAGGTTCTGCCAGCGTATTTGTGGCGTCAGATACCATCATTGGACCGCTCTACCTTGCTTTTGGTATGACTGATAATGGCCATAGGGCTGCACATTTAGCTTTGCGACCTGCATTTAAATAATTGTTAAAAGGGTAAAGTCATGATTATAAAATATAAACATATCGCATTAGCAATGGCCGCTATGCTAACCACAATGCACGCAAATGCCGGTGGCGTTATATTGTATGAAATAGGCACTGACGATGTAGGTTTGGCTGCAGCAGGCTATTCTGCGAGAGCTCAAGATGCCTCTACGCTTTTCACAAACCCAGCGGGCCTTACCCGATTGCCTGGCAATCAAGCGTTAATAGGTGCGCAAGTGCTTTACGCCGATCTGGAGTTTACCGCTTCAAATGTTTCGCCGTTTTTAGGAAACAATAATGGTGGTAATCCTATCGGGCTATTTCCGGGTGGTAGCTTCTTTTACAGCCATACGGTTAATGATTTTCTCAAAGCAGGTATTGGAATCTACGGCAATTTCGGTTCGAGCTTGTCTTATGACGACGATTGGGTTGGTCGGTACTCTGTTATCAGCTCTACACTGCTTGGTATTTCGATACAGCCAACCATTGCGCTACAGCTCGAAAAGGGGTTATCAGTAGGCGCAGGCCTTGTTGCCATGAATGCATTTTATCGTAACAAAGTGGGGATTAATAACGCGATATTTGAAGAAGATATTTCACCTGACGGCCAATTAAAATTATCAGATAATACCTGGGGAGTCGGTGCTAATCTTGGCGTGTTGTATGAGGCCAATAACTGCACACGTTTTGGCTTAACGTATCAGTCACCCATCAAATTAGACTTTTCGTTACCCACCCAATTTTCAGGAATACGCCCGGTTTTAAATGGTATCTTGCTGGATACCAGCCTGTTGCACTCGAATGTTGATATTGGCTTAGAAGTTCCGCAAAGTGTGATGCTCAGTTTCTTCCATCAAATGTCTGATCAATGGGCGATATTAATGAGCACCGGTTGGCAAAACTGGAAACGATTTGGCCAAGTCGACATCGGAATTAGTACTACCGAGCCTAGACAATTAACAGTAGATGAGTTTTTCAAAGACACTTGGCATTTAGCTGTGGGTGTGCAACATTCATTTACACAACGTCTCCTGATTAACGCGGGTATCGGTTACGATTCTGCATTTCAAGATAAAGACCGTGTTCAAGTTTCTATACCTTCTAATGCAGCTTTGCGTCTGGGCTTAGGCACTCGCTATGCATATCGCAATGATCTGGATTTTGGCGCGGCGTTTGAGTATATTGCTGGCGGCAATTTAGGCGTTAATAGTCACGGCCCTGTTAAAGGCGATGTTGTCGGTGACTTTGATAATACTGCCGTGTATTTCTTAAGTATCAATGCAAGTTGGAAATGTATTTAATGACGAAAGTTTCAGTAGGGGATTCTGTTCCTGATTTAGTTTTTGAAACAACTGACCCTTCGGTTACTTCATTCAAAAGTCTGCTGGGTAAGAATGTCGTGTTATATTTTTACCCCAAAGATAATACGCCAGGATGCACATTGGAGAGTAAGGATTTTAGAGATTTGAACCATGAGTTTCATAAAATTAACACCCAAGTGGTGGGGGTTTCTCGTGATTCAATTGCATCTCATCAAAAATTTTGCTCAAAATTCAGTTTACCATTTCCTTTAATTACTGATAAAGATGAAATCGTATGCCAAGCATTTGGTGTGATTATCGAGAAAAACATGTTTGCGCGACTTATCCTAGGGATTGATCGCAGCACTTTTTTAATTGATAGCAAAGGAATTGTGCGCGAAGTATGGCGTAAAGTGAAAGTAAAAGGGCATGCAGCTGAAGTATTACAAGCAGCTAAAAACCTATAAACCTGGATAATACAGCAGCCTTTTGAGACTGCTTAAATCATCTATACTTTCAATACCCAACTTAACAGAGCGCTGAGTTATTATGAATCGGTTACCTGAAAACGTTAAAAATAATTTAAAGTCCAAAGATCAATGGATCAGAGGTTTCTATCTGGTTTTGTTCTTTTTTATTATTTATGCAGCGGTTTTTTTACTGTTCTTTGTTGGTGTGTTCCAGTTGGTTATGAATTTACTCATGAATAAATCGAATAAGCATTTATTGGTATTCGGACATTCATTGAGTCTTTATTACCACGATATGATTCAATATATTACCTACAATTCTGCTCGTAAACCCTTTCCTTTTAGCCCTTGGCCAAACGGGTCTGATAAATAACTCAACAATCAATGCCAAATCTTGTCAAAGACGGGGAGCCTATGTAATAGTGTTCCCCAATTAAGCTAACAAGATGAGAGTATTGATAAAATGTTCAGTGGCAATCAAGAAAAATCACCATTTTATGGGATCCCCCCAAGCTTTGGTACAGAAGAAGCCTATGAAGATTGGTACCGTGAGCGGAGCTATAGCACTGATGAGCTTAAGATCATTTTATCTAATCCCTTAAATATTTCATTCAAAGGCAAGCGCTATTTTAGAGAGAACGAAACCTCTAAAGAGCTAAAGAATCGATTGTTAGCTTATTTATTGCAACCCTCAGATGAAGTAGATACTGCTGCGAGTAAAGAATCAAAAGTATTTTTAGATCGTAAACGAAAAGAACTACCTTATGCGATGGCTACCCTATTCAAAATAGGGTTTCAGAATTGGGATATATTTTCATTCCCCGATGGCGTTACACCAGCCTATTTATTTCACACCGGATTTAATCACCAATTAAATGAATTTCAATCTTCTGTACTAGACATCGTTAAAACATTAATGCCAGAGAAAAAGAACGAAAGAAATATCTTTGGTATTGTTTTATCGCCCCATAATGAATTTCGATGCCCAGAACTGACGCATGTTGTTACATCTGCTATACGAAGATTAATTGGCGAATTAACAAGTATAGGTCTTGTTGCTGATGCACAAGTGCTCCACTTATTTTTGCAGACTTGTAAACGCAGTATTTTAGAAACCTCTACGGACGAAAGTACGCTTGAAAAAGATGCTCAGTTACTTGCTATGTCATTACGCGATGCTTTAAAACTCCCTGCTGATTTGTCTTTAAATTTTCTTGCGTCGCTTTTACATTTAAACATGAGAGAATCACTTTATGATGAGCCTTATGATCAAGTTCTTTACACTATTTATCATCAATTAGATGAAATGAGTAGAGCCTATTTAAATCCTGATAAATCGATGTCGGTCAACTGTGTTCCCAATCTTGTTATCAGAGATAAGAGCAGCCAGTTGCGCGGATATTTGCATGAACAATATCGAGGTATGATAAAAGGTTTATTAGTCGCTGCAGAACCTCATCGTGATGTGTTAAGTTATTTTCAACATTATGTGGCAGCACTTTGCCAAGTCAACAAAACCGAACTTGCGAAAGATATCCATCATACTTTTTATTTGCTTTCTCAAATTTACGATGCCGATCCACAGGCCGATGTCAATACAGAAAAATATGGAAAAGTGATTAGACAATTATTAAGGTTGCCTTCAACACATCGAAGATGGGACGATCTATTTGATAAGCTTGCAGCGGAAGCAATATTAGGTAACGAGAAACATCTCAATCATTTTAAAGTCGAGTTCGATCCGGCGCTTTACTTACCTTTTCATCAGCATGGTTTACAAGCAAGTCTTTTAGAGAAAACTCAGGAAATTCTAAATAACGTACTTTATCGACACGAAAAATTAGTAGAAAGAGTAGAAGACCTTGAGCTGCAGTATGAAGATAAAGAATCTAACTTATCCATTTCTGAGATTAAAGTCCTTACGCTTGAATCTAAAGTTCATGCCTTAAAAGGTCAACTTAAAGGTTTAACGTTGAATGATGAAGACAAATCACCTGAAAAATCACCCGAGACTTCACCCAGTAAAGCACGTAAATTTTTGAATAAACTTTCTGGCAAAGCCGCTGATACAGCACCTACAAAGCTGAGTGTTGAGACAAAATCCAGGAGTGGTGATGCATTACTCGGCTCTATACATGAGGAGCGTGAACCAGTACGTCGCGCAAAAACGTTGGATGATTTACATGAAGAACCCAGCGCGCCGTTAAGTTCATCACCTGGAAAGTCGCGTCATGTTTTACATATGTTGCATCATCATAAAACACAACCAGAAATGACAGCGCCTGCGATAAAAGTGGATTCCCGTACCAAAAGTAGTGATAGTTTAGTTAGCTCTGAACTGCCAAGGAAAAAAACAAAAAAGCGTAAAGGATCACTTACATAATGGTTGATTATTTTTCACAATCAATCACAAGATTGCTCGCTTGGTAAGGTAGGTTGTGTTCCACATGCAAAATCGTTGAAGAGAGCATAGCATGCCAACATAACATCAAACCCAATAGAGTTTATTAACATTTTGCAGTCTACTGAGAAAAATCACCGTGGTTTTTCTGGTTTCTTAACCTGGGTTGATAGAGACATAGCATCTGTAGATGCTTCTGAAGCTCTTATCTGATGTTCGGCATTAATTTGTGATTGACGTTTTTTCCATGCTCTAATCCTTGGTGACTGACTTCCAGGTGAATGCCCACCTGATGAATTTAACGGGCGAGTATCACTGATTCTTGATGCACTGGCTGTTCTTGAATGCATTCTGAGTTGAGCATAAGGTTTATAGCTTGGCGTTATATCTCCGTCATCGTCATTATTAATAGTCCCAGCAGAATGGCAGGAGTCATTTGACAGTTCATCACTATAATCATCACCCACTAACGTTCCCGCTGAATTACAAGAATCGTCATCTGGGCAATTGTTATCGCTGATTAAGCCTGGTACCAGGTTGCCAATTTTTGGGTTATTGACAGCAAGGCTGGTTAATAAATCGCGAACTTTAGAGCCATCAACTTCAACATTGAGATCGTCTGTTGTTAGCTTTGCGCCAAATTTTCGCAAAGCATCCATCAATGGTCCTGTAGATCTGCCTATAAAAGCAGCATGAGCGAGCAGCCATAATAAGGTTTTACCACATAAAGGCTTTGCACAAAGTGCCTGTTGAGTTAGATGAGCACTAACTGTTATATAAGGGCCAGATTGACCATCAACCACACCATTGCCAAGCAACCATAGATAGGATTGACCCTGTAAATCACCGTCAGTGAAGCAGAAGCTAAGTTTTTCATGTGGGACAGTTAAGAGAATATGCGTGCTCTGCGTTCGCGCAATGCCCATAATTGCTTTACGAAAATCGTCCTCTGAAACGAGATTTGCGCTTTTGTTACCTAAAACTAGGTTTTTAAATGCTTGGAGCATGATGCACCTCTATGTAACTGCTAGTATTAAAACACAAGCCTTATAACATAAATTGGGGTTCATAGAGGAGAGTCGCTTGATGATCAAAGCATTAATCGCTGCTGTGCTCTGTATGATTACCTCAAATAAGCTGTTTGCCCAACCTAATGTCGAGCGCGGTGCAACATTAACGCAAATACAAAAACGTGGCTATCTAAACTGTGGGGTTAGTCAGGGCTTGGCCGGATTTTCCACCGTTGATGATCAAGGTCAATGGCGAGGGCTTGATGTCGATTTTTGTCGTGCTGTGGCTGCTGCAACCCTAGGCGATGCCGGCAAAGTCAAATTTGTCCCCTTATCTGCTAAGCAACGATTTACCGCCTTGCAATCAGGTGAGATTGATTTGTTGTCACGAAACACCACGTGGACTTTCCTTCGTGACACCTTATTAGGGCTTAGCTTTAGCGGTATTATTTACTATGATGGTCAAGGCTTTATCGTTCGAAAAAAATCCAATATCAGCCACGCTAATGAGCTCGGCGGCGCAATTATTTGTACCAATGCTGGAACAACTTCAGAACTCAATTTAACCGATTATTTTAAATCGCTTGGCTTGAAAGTGCAGGTATTGACCTTTGAAAAGTCAGACGAAACGCTCGCAGCCTATGAAATGGGTCGCTGCGATGTTTATTCAACCGATGCATCAGGCCTTGCAGCACAAATGCTTAAACTAGCAGATGCTAATCAACACCAACTTCTTCCAGAACAGATTTCTAAAGAACCATTTAGCCCGATGGTACGTCAAGGTGATGATCATTGGAGCGAAATCGTTACCTGGACATTGTTTGCGCTAATTAATGCTGAAGAGATGGGACTTAGTCAGCATAATGTGCGTGATAAACTGCAGAATGACCTTAATATTAACGTACAGCGTATGCTGGGTAAGCAACCCGATTTTGCGAATAAAATTGGCTTAAAAAACGACTGGGTATACCAAGTAATTTTACAAGTGGGCAATTATGGTGAAGTATTTGATCGCAATTTAGGTAAACAAAGCCCACTTAAGATTGAAAGAGGATTAAACGCCTTATGGAATCAAGGTGGAATACTCTATGCGCCACCTTTTAGATAGGCTTACAACCCGTAACGTTGTTCAACTTTTAATGCAGGTTGTGTTACTGCTATTGATTGGTTGGGTGATCCATCGTGTTGCATTGAATGTGCAAACTAATCTACAGAGCCGTGGTGTAAAACTCGGATTTGATTTTCTGAATGATACCTCAGGTTTTGGGATTATTTTCCATTTAATACCTTATAGTTCAGCTAGTCATTATTGGCAGGTTTTTTGGGTTGGGGTATTAAACACCTTATTGGTTGCCGGTATTGGTATCTTTGGTGCCAGCATCGTAGGATTTATGGTGGGTATTGCTAGCGTTTCGCAAGTCAAACCCATAGCATTATTGGCAAAGAGTTTTGTAGAAATCATTCGAAATATCCCGTTGCTGCTGCAATTGTTCTTTTGGTATTTTGTGGTGCTACGAGCAGCGCCGTTCCCACAAGAGAGTATTGCCTTTGCTGATAGTATTTTTATCACCAATAGAGGATTATACCTTCCAAAACCCATCAGCAACTTGATTTCAAATCTCGCGTTTTTGTCTTTGATTGTCTGTTGGGTAGTAACAATACTTGCTTCTCAATTCCAAAAAGTCAAGCGTGCCTATACTTTACCTATCATATCAATCGTTTCAATCATATTGTTGTCTTTGGCGTTCGGGAGTTTAACTTGGGAAAAACCGAGTTTAGGGAAGTTTAACTTCGAAGGCGGCATCAATCTTATTCCGGAATTTTTAGCGTTGGTATTGGCGTTAAGCATTTATACCGCTGCTTATATAGCTGAAATTGTGCGCATGGGTATTCAATCGGTGACAAAGGGGCAGTTCGATGCAGCTTATTCATTAGGTTTGACCCGCATTCAAACATTACGTTTTATCATTTTGCCTCAGGCCGCTAAGGTGATTGTACCACCACTGACTAATCAGTATCTTAACTTAACAAAAAATTCCTCCCTGGCAACCGCGATTGCATTTCCCGATCTCGTATCGGTTTTTGCTGGAACGGTATTAAACCAAACAGGGCATGCGATTGAGATCATTTGTATGACGATGGGTGTGTATCTGTTTATTAGTCTTAGCCTCTCGATGCTGATGCTATCGTATGAGAGGAGAATTGCATGGAAATAAAGAAAGCTGTCATTTCACTGATAGTGATTGCACTGGCCATTCTTTTTTTACAAAGCTTTGTTGAGTGGGCGTTTATTAATGCAACCTGGGTGGGGCAATCAACAGCCGATTGTAACAAATCAGGGGCTTGTTGGGCGGTTATTCATGCCAGATGGGATCAAATTATTTATGGATTTTACCCCAAAAGCGAGCAATGGCGGGTTAATACTGTTTTACTGTTGCTACCCTTACTTTTCATTTCACTCATTTATATGAAATCATTAAAAACCCGGTTAACTTTACTGATTATTCTGCCTTTATCGGTTATTCATTTATTATACGGAGGATTTTACTTAAAAGTGGTACCTACCGATCTCTGGGGTGGGTTATTTTTAAGTATTGCTCTCTCTGTGGGTAGCATGCTTTTCTCATTCCCGATCGCTATCTTATTAGCCTTAGGTCGAAACTCAAGGTTATTGTTTATAAAACCGTTATGTATTGGCTTTATTGAGATCGTCAGAGGCGTGCCACTTATTTCTATCTTATTTTTAGCCGCAGTGATGTTCCCTTTATTTATCTCTACGGATGTGGTCATCGATAATTTACTCTGCGTTTTTATCGGAATAGCGCTGTTTCAAGCGGCTTATCTGGCGGAAGTGATTCGCTCTGGCTTAAATAGCGTACCAAAAGGGCAGATTGAAGCAGCCGCATCATTAGGATTAAGTTATCGTTTAACGACATTTCTAGTGGTATTGCCACAGGCTTTAAGAACCGCTATCCCTGGTATTGTTAATAGTTTTATTGCACTTTTTAAAGATACGACCTTGGTGCTGATTGTTGGGATTTATGACTTCTTAGGTATCGTGCAAGCAGCCACCACCGACCCAAAATGGTTGGATACCGCATTAGAAGCGTATCTGTTTTGTGCACTAGTTTATTGGATTTTTTGTTTTAGTATGTCGAGCTACAGCAAGCACTTAGAAAGAAAATTAAGAGTGAGAGCACGTTAAATGATTAGTCAAAGCAAACAATCAAACATCCTGCGAATTCAGCAATTGTCTAAATGGTTTGATCAATTTCAAGTATTAAAGAATATTGACTTACAGGTAGGCAGGCAAGAAAAAATTGTGATTTGCGGCCCCTCTGGCTCTGGTAAATCAACCTTAATACGATGCATTAATGGTCTAGAAACACACCAAAAAGGCACCATAGAGGTTGATGGTATTATTTTAAAGCAAAATACTAAAATATTGCATCAAGTTCGCGAAAAAGTTGGCATGGTTTTCCAGAGTTACAATCTCTTTAATCATCTTACTATTTTAGAAAATTTAACGCTAGCACCGATTTGGGTTAAGAAAATTGATATTAAAACAGCGAATACAACGGCCATGCGCTTTCTTGAAATGGTCAAAATTCCTGAGCAAGCACATAAATACCCTAGTGAATTATCAGGTGGCCAGCAGCAACGCGCTGCGATTGCTAGAAGCTTATGCATGGAACCATCCATCATGTTATTTGATGAGCCAACCAGTGCACTTGATCCCGAAATGATCAAAGAAGTGTTGGATGTCATGACTAACCTCGCTGAGCAGGGTATGACCATGATATGTGTAACGCATGAAATGACCTTCGCACAACGAATCGCTGACCGTGTGGTTTTTATGGAAGCGGGCGAGATCATTGAAGCTAGCGCTCCGAGTGAATTTTTTACTCACCCTAAAACAGAGCGTGCAAAGCAGTTTTTGAGCCAGATATTAAAGCATTCCTAAATTCACCGTTGATACTTTTTCTTGAGCGCTTTCAGAGATGTGCTGCAAAGTAGATTCTACTGATAATGGGGCTTTTTGGGTTTTCTCATAGCTTGGTGTAAAGGAGATAGGTCGATCTAAATAGTTAATTGGATCGGTTTCATCTTCAGATTCTGAATGTTCACGGCTGCCGGCATTTGTTACGCTTAAATCAAGCTGTAAAATGTGCAATGATTTTGTTGAATCATCGGAGTGAACACTATCAGCGGTTCTTTGTGCAATGTCTTTATCTTTATCTAATGAGATGTCTAAAGCAGCTATTGCTGGAAGTAGTCCCTCAATGTTTTTACGTTCTGAATCAAGCTTGAAAGCCCAATGTTTAAAAATGGGAATAAGTTCAGCATGCTGATACCTTCCTGCTTGTTGTGCGGCATTCATCAGTGCGTCAAATGAGCAGCAATTTTTATGTGAATAGAGCAATAATTGCAGCATCAAGCTTAAGCCATTTTGCGAAGTATGGTTTAATAATTGCCTGAACCTGTCTTCATCGGTTTGAATAAAATCAAGCATTTCAAAAAAAACCGATCTTGGAATAGTGTCGAGTTCTTCATCAGAAAGGATTTGAGGTTCACGTACCCTAAAGTTCATATACTGTTGATTCAGAAATGCCAATTGCTCCGTTTTGTTATAGACGATAGCAATTTCTGAGGCGAGAGCCTGTTTAATGCCTAGCGTTAAAGGATGTTCGGGATTAAGCACTTCATATTCATAAAACCGCGTTAAAGTAACTTCGACTATTTCAGGGTAGCTGGTCATTATTTCTTTCTTTCTAAGACGGTGGGGTAGTATCACAATTTTGCCAAGGTTATCATGCAATTATAAGCTAGTAAACTTAGGTTGTAGTGGGGTAAGTGATGACGGTATACCTCTCCTTCAGATAACCGTTCCTATCTGCCTAGATTAACGGTAATAGTGATTTTAAGGACTTGATTTAGTATTATCTCTGGCTCTCGCGAGGAAGGCACGAGGACAGGTGTATAATATCTCGTTCTAAGGACGGTAACAGGATATTGATTGGCAGATGGTTGCCATAATCAGAGATACTGTAAAACGGTCGCATGAAACATATCTTCATCATCAAATCATTTAGCCGCGGTGGGATATTGCATATGCTAAACCATAATGTGCAGCTATTCGCAGGCTACTCCTAATTTAATCTCATTCAAAAAATCCATAACGCTTACTGAAACTTAAGCAAGTTCCAGTAAACACATTCTCATAAATGATTAAACAGTAGCTGCCACAGCATAATAGGAATGATGATGAAAACCATTGCATTTGTTGGTCATGACCATATTTTAAAACAATTAGTGAAGAAATATACCGTAAAAAATTACACTTTAGACTCAATGAGTCATCAAATGGAAACAGGAGAGCAGGTTAAGATACTTGTCTCCAAAGCACCTTATGATGCAGAGCCTAATCCATACCAATGGACATCTAATGCTGATCATGTATTTGTCTGTATTAATGCAGATGATTCTAATTTTATTAGACATTTTGTCGAAGAACTTCGAATAAGACATTTTGAAGAAGATAAAATCATCTTAGTTGGACATTCTGATATTCTTAATGAAGACGTGTTTAATCAACTTCATGAATATGCTTTAGATTCAGGGTTTCCTATGGTTTATTGTTCGGTTCATGCTGTTCAAGCACGATATGCCAAAAATGGTAGCATTAGTGAGCAAACCTTTAAAGCAATTTTTGATGGCGCCATTAGCGATACGTTGGAGATGGATTCTAGCGTTGAAGAATCTGAAGAGTCTGATGATGTGCAAGTAAACAAGCGTCGTCGCTGCAGCGTTATGTAAGTGAATGAGACAATGATGTATGCATTTAATTCTGGTAATCAACCCGTTTTGGATTTAGATCTTAAAGTCATGCACGATCAATTACTGTTGGCTGCAGGAAGTAATGATATCCAATGCCTTTACAGCATCTTAATAAACGAAGAAAATGTTGAAAACTATATTCAGTTGTCGGCTCAAAACCCGACAACGATCAACTTGCTTTTTCAATGTTTAAGTATTCTGGATAATCTTGAACATACACAGCCGCTGATTACCAAGATACTAGGTCATATCTACACTTATTGTGGCGAACATCTCGACTGGAATGCTAAAGCCTTTATTGCTCGTTATACCGGTATGAATGAGGAGCAATTAAATAATCTCTTACACACTTCAAATTGTCTTTTTTATTATTCCGATGGTGCCAAACGGCAAAAATTAGAACCCTATCTAAATAAAGAAAATAAAACAGAATTGGCTGACACACAAGCCATTTTCTCTAAAAAGCATGAGTTGGATCCAGGTGAGCCAAGCTCATTAGCAAAGCGCCAGAGAGTCAAACCTTCACCTCCCTCACATAAGCGGGAAGTGCCTTTTGAAAGCAGCATATCTGTTGAACAGGCGAGCAAACGAAAGCGGTAATTTTAATCATGTTTTACCTTATGTCGCTTATTAACCACCGATAGGTAGATAATGCTAAACTGATGATATCATAGGAAAAATTCTTATGATATTCTGCAGGCTAATTTGTGATACGTGTTCACACTTTAAATGTTGTACTTAAATATTATAAGTAGTTAGCGCATGAAGCTTGATTTCTATATCCAATCTCTTAGCCGCGGTGGGTTGTTTCACACACTTAACCCCAATGTGCAGCTGTACGCAGGTTATTCTTAATATCCCTCTCTTTTTATTTTAATTAAATCACCATTGTTTAATGAATATCTTATTTGAATGAGAGGAATTCCTATGACTATTGCAACTATTGAACGACTAAAACAACTCAATACACTTATTACAACAAAACAATATTCACCTGAAAAGGCTGCAGTGATCAGTGAGGCTTTTACGACAGAATTTGCAGCAATAAAATCAAGACAATTGGCTGAAATTCAACATATTCGTAGTAAACTTGGATCGGCAATATTTAAAAACTCATCAAGGATTTTTCAATTCATCAAGTCTGAAGATCAGAAATTCAATCTGGCCGATCTTATTGCAATAGATTCTGAACTTAATACAGTAAATACGGCTATTGTTATGCCGGTTGTTGACAGAACACAAAACATTAATGCTACAGCACTTAATTTATCTGCTATAGGCATGACTAGGTTGTCCGAAGAGGTCATTGAAGAGTTAGCAGATGAATCATTTTGGACTAATTTGCAATCTTTAGACCTTGATTTTAATTTTATAGAAACATTACCAAGTAATATCAATAAGCTGAAATCCTTAAAAAAACTTAGCATGTATGATAATCAATTTGCAGAGTTGCCAGAATCACTATTTAAGCTAACAGATTTGCAAGTGCTTACCATCTGTTCAAACCAACTGACAGAAATTTCACAAATTGATAAACTAGAAAAGTTGCAATCTCTTAGGGTGAGTAGCAATCAGCTCAAGGAACTACCCAATACCATAGGTTCATTAGTTGAATTAAAAGAGCTGTTTGCTTCTCAAAATTATCTCACAACGTTACCAGAATCGCTTGCATATCTGCCAAAACTGGAATTGCTGTCAGTTTGGGGTAACCGACTTACCTCAATTCCATCTTCATTAGTGGATAAATTGGGGACTGGATGGAGCCAAAGTCAGCTCAGCATGTTCGGCATCGCTAGTAATGCATTATGTAACACGTTTAATTATTTTATGCCTTCTTTTACTAAAGCTAAAAAGGTCTTAGAGCCAATTGAAGAGATCCCTGCAGTTGATGCTGAACAGCTTTCCATGTTCAGTGAAGAGAAATACCTGAGAGATCCTGATTTGGCATTTGGCGATCAAGAAAAAAACAATCACAAGCGTAAATCAGATGACGAGCGTGGTTCAAGCAAACGTTTGAAAGTGTAAAGTTGAAGGGGCACAATCTGCGCTATTGTATTGATAGGTGATAAAGATGTTTGGCATATTCAAGAAAAAGTTTGTAGAACAAGTTAAAATAGATGTTAGCGTTGATAGTGGTGCGATAGTGATCTATGACCCATTCAATTTGAAGCATCGTGTCAATTCTGATCAGAGTTGGTTAATAAATTATGCTGACTCTACGTTTGTGCGAGGTAAACCTCCTGTCAATGCGATGTTTCCGAATTTACATAAATATATTGAGATTTCTGAATTGAATGATCGATTAGTATCAATTATTCATTTGGAAGGAGATGGTGGTTACGATTTTCATGTATCTGTCGGATTTGAGGCAATCGCCGAAATAGTCACTTTTTATAGTAATGAAGAATGTCATGGAATAATTAACGACATTCTTCATGTTAATTCCAAAGAAATATTTATTGGTGACTTTGCTTATGTTCCTGGTGATGGATGGCAACCTAATAAAAATGATTTACCTAATGGAGGCGTTATTTCATTAGATAATGGTACATATCGAATTCATCAATTTAATGTACTTGATTATACTGAAGACGATGTTGATGATTTATTAGACCAAATTGAGCATGACGAAGATTGCTCATGGACAAAAGAAACTATGGATAGATATTTTCAAATTCGAGAGCAATTAAGTTCGTTTCTGATTGTGTTTGAAAAAGTTAAAATATAGTAACCGCTATATATTTTTACTGCACAAATTTATGAATCATAATCTAAGATTCCTTTTACTGTTCTCTACTAGGAGAGGTAACTGTGATTAAATACATTAGATTAGTGAGTTTAAGCGCTATTTTATCTTTGACATCAATGGTTCATGCAGGTGAAAGTGGTGTGCAAAGTGAACCCATTCATTTAGCTTCTACTTTTGCAAACATCACATACCAAGGTGAATATGTTGCGAATGGTGGGTGCTGTGCTGTTGAAAAAGTACATTATCAAGGTGCAAGTTATAAACATCATCACCATAAAAAGCACCATAAGAGCCACCATAAACACAAAAAGCATCATCACAAGCGTTATAAGAAGGCAAAATCTTCTTGTGGGTGTGAGTAGCTTGAGCAGTGTGCTGCTCATTTTTTAGTAAAAATATTGTCTATGCGAATTAACTATTTTTATTGGGAACCTTTGTATGAAACGATATCAATTCATCACCTGTATTAGCTTAGTATTATATACAGCACTTTCTATGGCGTCGGTTCCCAATGAAATTACGCTTTCAGGTATTGTTTATAAAAAAGTTGATGAAAATGTTATGGGTGACCATAAAAGTAGTGAATATAGACAATCAGGTGAAAGCTTAAATAATTGGACCTCAAAAGTTGCTATCCATTTATTTATGGATTCAAACGATCCCGTCAAGCTGGCCCAGGAAAAGTTCGGTGCTTCGTCAAAAATTGAATTAATTGGCAACGATAAAAATGATATTTTACAATTTTTTGATACCATGAATACACAAGGCACTCAAGGTGATCCTGTTATATTTCAACAAAATTTGTGGCGTTACCAGAAATTAAATTATGATAAAGGTATTATGGCCGTTGAGTATACTACGAGCAAATTAGTGCCAAATCAAACAACACCCACTGATACCAAAGAAATTAGTCAATCATTGCAAGATGCCATAAAAGCATTGCCGATCGAGAGATATGAATATTAGTGCATAAAATCATGCTGATACACTTGTAAATAGCAAAAGCCAACTATGTGTTAGCTGGCTTTGTGTAAGTGGAAATTTCTCTATCATCACCATGCAAATACCTTGACAGAATCAGTAAAACTGAGAGACTCTTGGTGAGGTTTTACACATGATTGATGGGGAAAATCATTATGATCATTTTTCCAATTTTTATGCGATCTCTTAAACTATTGTCTATGCTAGTCGGTATTTATTTAGCATGGTATTTTACAGGTCCCATTGCAGCTGAATTAGCAAGGAATGCTTTTGAAATTTTCTATAGCTGGCGTAATGGCTATATCCCATCAGTATGGTCTTTTGAATATTACACAACTTTTATGCCAATGCGTGGCCATGTAACACACTATGCTTATTTATATGCAAATAAAATTTGTGTATTAATTGCAGCGCCGATTTTTTACAAGCTACCTGATGTGATTTTTGCTTTTTTCAAAAGCAGTCCATTAGATGCGGATTTAGCTTCAGAGAAATCTGAACAATTTCCAAAAGAGCTAGCAGATGCTTTCTTGGGTAATCACACGCCATCATTTTTAATAGCTCACGCAACTAAACAATCAGCAAATCAAAGTGAAATAGAAGAATCTAGGAACCAGGCATATCGACGACGCTGCCGGTAATTGCGCTTTTCTTTGGAAGAAATATATTTCGCTAAAACTTAATGCATTCTTTTTGAATCATCCCTTTCAGGTGCAGCAGGGGATGGTCCTTCGCTTTTCGCACCCGATTCTGCAACTTGCTTTTTATCATGCTCTTTCTCATGTTGGGCATGTTGATGTCTAATGGGAGGATGTTTTTCATCCTTTTCTGGAAATAATGCATTCATATCGACACTATTTTCACTATCCTTTTCTTCAGACATCTTGGCTGCAAACTTTGCCGTAACATCGTCGTCTTTGAGTTCAGCGGCTGGCGCAGCAGGTTCAGGATGTCCACCAGGAGCCTCATTCGTAGCCACAGGGGCTGCATTCATTGGTTCAATCGATGGATTTTTGGCTGCTTCAGACATATTGGCGCCGTCAATTGCCATATCTGAGCCGGACTGTACCTTCTGATTGGTGTCTTGATCAATTACTTCGTGTTCTTCTGCTCTATCTCCAACTTCTTTTGTCGTTTCAGCAACCTTTTTAATTTTCTTCTCATCCAAATCACCTTTAGAGACATCGACACCCGTTTGTGCGACTTTACCGGATGTACTTACATCTTTTGCTGTTTGCTCGTCAATCATGTCATGCTTTTGGGCAACTTTTGCACCTTTGTCAGCAACTTTATCCACGTTATCAGGTGTTTTATTTTGTGCTACTTGCAAACCTGCTTTGGTGCCTTCTCCAGCAAATTGCGCTTCTTCATGAAGTTTACCTTCTTCACCAATATCATCACGCGCTTTGATCCCTTGTTCTTGAAATTCCTTTCCGGCGACTTTTGTTACCTCATCAGCAGGAACATCCGACAAAGCTTCAATATCGCCATATCCCATCTGTTGCGCTACACCGGTTTGTTTTGCTAATTGTGCGCCTTTAACGTTAACTGTATCTGCAATCTCGGCACCGCCTGCAGCACCCACGTCAGTACCCGTAGTCGCACCAGCAACTGCACCACCGGCTTTGACGCCTAATCTGCCAGCGCCTCGACTAGCTTGTTTGGTTGCTTCATCTCGTTCCTCCTGTGAGACGTTTTTATTGGTTGCTGTTTCCGCATCCATGGCAACTTGGGTGGCTTCTTCACCTGCCTTGAGGGCAGCTTGTTTTGAATCGACGCCACGTTGTAATCGTTCCTGATCTTTAGCATCTACCAGACCCTCGCCAGCTTGCGTAGGAGCGGATGCCGTTGATTTAGCCTCATCTGCTTTGGGTGCTGGACTCTCTGGAATAGCCATTTTTAATCCTTAATTTTTAGTAGATCTAAAACTACATAATATAATAGCTTATTGCTTGTTTTTAGTTTGTTTTGTGATAGGTCGGCTACTATTTCATGAGCAATCGATGTATATAATAACCTTTAGAGCAGATACCCAGAATTTTATTAAAATTAAACGTGGTATTGCAATGGTGTTCTAATTGCATCGAAGCGCGGCTAAAAGTAGTGCATGGAAAATCACTACTAGCACTCATTGGTAATGAAAATACGATGTAACTCATATTTTTTTCATTTTTATAAGCAGCGCGAGAAAAGAAAGGCAAACAGGAAGCAGTAGTGCCATTAAATTGAATTTTACTTGCAAAACAGCACCCAATCCGCAACCCATGATAAATCCCAAAATAGACGTGAATGACTCTTTTGCTTGTTCTTTAGCAGTGATTCGTTCTTCTGAGGTGGCTTGGCGTTGATGTACTAATCGAGCAAGATCTAACGTTAATTGCGTAATATTGTTTGTCATGGCTACGGTTGAAGGTGCTTTGTTCAATGCGAGCTTAACCGTTGCACTTTGGGCAGCCATCGCAGAAACAGCAAACATCCCCGTACAAACAGCACCTAACCCATCCATATTAGTAAACGGACCTAATTCTATCGCTAAAATTAAAGAGATAGTCAATAACAGCCATTGTAATAAAAGTAATGGCATTAACAGAGAAATGCCTGCTTTTTCCATTCGGCCTGCAACGAGTGCCATCACACCTAGTACGAGCATAAAAACCGGTACAGCAAGTAAAGGTCCTGATTGGCTAAATTTACCAGTAACAAAATGCGCGCCAAGCACAACAATATTGCCGGTGATGTGAGCAGCAAAAAGCCCACCCAATGCGAGAAACCCAATGGTATCAACAGCGCCAGCTGTCATGCTCAAAACCAAAATGAGCGTCACTCGGTCAGTTGGTAAGTTTAGCAACATACTTTTCAAATAAATCTAAGGTTAATTCAAATGAATATCGGCACTTAGAAAGACTAAGGTAAGGGTGGTTCAATTATCAGTAAAGGGAATGGGGCAGGTACTTAAAGATCCGCATATTTTTTAGGCAAAAAGCTGACTAGATGTACCACCTATTTGACTAACGGTATCTAATATTTGGGCAAATTGTTGTACTATTGCATCACATTTTGCATTAGGAAAAATTCTTATGGACAGATGTGCTACATCTTGTTCTAACCAATCATTTTCTCGCGGCGGGTTATTTCACACGATTAATCCCAATGTGCAGATGTACGCCGGCTATTCTTAATACCCCCCATCTTTGCGTTTTAAATAAACATTCATACAGCTTTATCTTTAGTCTAGAGAGATATGGTGTTGCGTTTATCTATTTCACTTATTTGAGAGTAATCACATGAAAGACAAGCCGAAGGCTGAAGAGCCAAAAACCTTTTTTCAAAAAATGTTATTTCCCGTAACATTTTATTCAGGAACACTCTTGCCTGAGTTTCTTGGTAACTCACATTGGAATCACATTACCGACAATTTGATACTAGGTGCATTGCCAATAGCAACGGAAGTATCGGGCATGGGCAATCATCGGGATAAAATCATAGCAGCATGTGAAGAAAAAGGTCGCCCATTGGGAGCTGTGTATTCAATTGTTAACCCCTTTGAAATTAAGGGAGAAAATCTAGGTTTAACCCCCGTTTCACCTGAAGATTGGCAAGCGAAAAATGTTAAGCATACGTTAATACCCATGGATGACTTTGGTGGCAATATCGATATTAATCTTTTAAAGAACATAGTCGATGATATGCACCAGGTGATCGAATCAGGCAAATCAGTTTATGTGCATTGCAAAGCAGGGAAGGGTAGAAGTTTTACAATTATTATTGCTTATTTATTAATGCATTCAGATATGAATGTAACGCAAATATTTGGTTACATAAGAGAAAAACGTCCTCAAGTTTCACCAGGCTCAGCGCAATTAGAATTAATTGAAATGTTTAGAGCTGCATTTTGCCAACACAAAGCACCACTAGATAAAAACAGTATTGAGTTTCAGTCCTATCGTAAAGATTGGAAAAGCACCGTAGCTAGAATTCAAAGCAGTATGGGTAATATGCTTTCAAACGCTAATTGGTCATTCAAGCCGACTGGCGCTGATACACCAGCTCAATCAATTCCTGCACCTGTAGATGTAGTCGTTGAAGAGGCACCACCAACACTGGTCATTAAACGAAAAGCAAGTACGCAAAATGCTGCTAAGCGACAAAAGCGAGAAGTGGCTGATGAAGCTTATGACGATGTAAATGAATCCAAGCCAGAGACCATCGTTCGTTCAAGCAAGCGTTTACAAAATAGAGTTTAACTTAGCAATCAAGTTGGGCCTAAGGCCCAACATTTTTATCAATTCCATATTAAATATATTTGTACGGAGAAGTAACATGCCAAAACGTAATAATCAAGAACTGCCAAACTCGAAAAGAGTCCGCTTAGATCGAGCTGTGATATCTCACCAATGGAATGATGAAGAATGGCAAGCAGGTGGTGTTATAGACACCAAAGGTGGTTTGTCAGCGGCAGTCAAATTACGCGGCTTAAGTTTTATTGATGGCGCAAAATTGATCCAACGCCAAGAAACAGGGTCGCAGGTTGTTATACCCGAATTGGTGAAAATTCAGCAAGACTGGGAAGCAAAACAAGGCCAATTAAAGAAAAAAGATATCTTAAATTTACAAATAGCGCTTATTAATTGTTTGAATACGAAAGTTTATGGGCAAAAGCCAAAAGCTTTTAATATTTTGCTAAAAGAGTTATGCAATGCAGAAAATCATCAAAACTGGTTAACAAGAAAAACACTTACAACCCGCATTGAAAGAAATGATGGAATTGTTACTCGTATTGAACAACCTATTACGACATTCAACCCCTCTCAAACCCAAGCTTGGTTAAGTATAGTTGGTGAAAATAAACCTGAATGGTTTACGCAATTGCCCAGTTGGGAAAAGCAATATTTCAGTGAAAAGATCACGACATGGTTATCCCTTGAAGAGCCAAGACCCAATTTAGGGGATTATTTAGGCGCAGTACCTACCACTATACGACGCTATCCTGGGACACCTAATGCCTATCTTTCAACGGTTCAAGTTGTTCGTGGTGATCGTACCATTGAAGTGAAAAAGCTTCGTTCAGGTATGTTAGCTCCCTTTGATATGAATAAAAAGAACCAAGATCAGAAAAATGAAATTACCTTATACAATTTAGCGCAATTATCAGGTGAGGCGATAAAGCTTATCGAGGTAGGAGCTGACGGCAAGTACACTTTATTGCTGCAAAATCTCTACTCAACCATGTTTGAAGTGGCAGGTATTGCGCCACTTGGTAAACCGGATACAACGGCAGTTAAAGCGATGCAATATGCTGTTGAAACCTTTAGAAAGCAGTTAGAAACACCTGAAGGTAGGCTGAACTTCTATAAAGATCATGGTATTGCTATAGAAGATGAAAACAATCCACCTGAAATTGATTTGCTTTACTCATTAAGACCCGTGAACTCAGCGCGTGCGGGATCGCTTTATTTTCAAGATAAATTCCTGTCTGATGAAAATGAAAAGACCACCACGTCTATTGTGACTAAAACCTATGCATGGTTAAAGGCTAACCCGAATCATGCTGATAAAAAAATGATTGAATCAGCACTTGTGAATTTTCAGACGCTTGCATATCAACTTGACAATAATCGTGATTGGTATAACACCATGAAGCAACAGGCAAAAGATGGCGCTGGCTTGTTGGGATTAATCAATAGTCAAAATCCGATGTTAGAAATGGCGGCTTATGAGCAAATTTTAATGTCTAAAATTGGTTTGCGCTTAGGTTCTTGTGTTAGTGGTAAAGACAGAGAGGAATTAGTATCACTCCTGGTCGCAGGACTGGTTGAAACCTTTGCGCAACATGATGCATTTCCAAGTCTAGCCAATAGCGGTCAGAATGACTTACGTGATGATTTATACCAAAGCGTCGCGCATTTGTTCTTATCCGGACATGGCATGAAACTCGCTGGTGAGAACGCTAAAGGTTGTGATGGTATCAAAAACCCACACGATATTTTGGGTGCAGAGCATTGTAAAGTTATCGTTGATATCGCTAAAAATGAGTACGGTATTACTTATAATCCCGTCACGATAACGGATAAAATCGGTGGTTTAAACAAGCCTCAAGCCAAAGAACCTAGTTATATTCCAAAACCTCTCGTGGTCCTAGGTGCTGCTGCTCTAACAGCTGTCAGTGGTCCTGTAGGCGCGCTTCCAGCTGCTGCATACTTTGTCGCTACAACAGCTGCTTTATTTGGCTCTAAAGCAGTTTTAGATAAAGGATTAAAGAAATTAGCGAACGTTACTAGAAATAATTTATCTGGCAATGCACAAGGCCAATTAATTGCACCAGTGAATTCACGCGTTAATCCCATTGTGCAACCTGAGAACCCTATTGTAGATGAAGCACCTCAGACATTGATTGTTAAGCGATCAGCCAGAAATGCGAACGATTTAGCAGTTGATGATAAACGTAAACTAGAGCTTCAAGATGGAACGATGAAGCGTTTACGTACTTAATTGAAAGGTCGGGTATTATACTGGCGATCGAAGTTGATTACGTTTTTACAACCTAGGTCGTCGGTATGCTCTGTAGTACACCTCATTCGTTTTTGACTAAATGTATCTCATGCTTGACCAACGGTATCAAAGATCTTAACTAAATATTGTATTATCTGGTCACATTTAACATTAGGAAATGTTCCTATGAACAGGTGCATAACATCTCGTTCTATCCAATCATATTCTCGCGGCGGGTTATTGCATGCGCTTAACCACAACGTGCAGATGTACGCTGGCTATTCTTAGATCCTCCTTATTCACGTTCGTAAACATGAATCATAAGGTGGTTCGTGTAAGCGTTTGCTGAAATAAAGTATTCAAATGTTTAATTATACTGTTAACCGAGCATCTCATTTAGTCTCTCGGTCAACGCGATACTTGCCTGATTATGTTTTGCAAAAGAGGTTTGAGATGGGGCACCATGGTGACAGAAATAGTGATTTGAAGGAATTGTTATCAATAACATTTCGTTCACGAAATATAAAGGAATTAGAGCGTAATTTAAAAGTATTGGAAAAATATTTTGATGTAAATGATTCAAGGCAATTACTTGAGCTGGGAAATGGCGGATCAAACCTAATAAATCAAGCTTTACATGTTCCATTCAAAGAACATGGGAAAGGCAATCTTTTTGCTGAGAAAATTTCATTTAAGGTTGTGGAATTACTGCTTAATAAAATGCAACTGCGGCTTAAGGAAGATGATTTTCAAAATAAAATATTGAGCCATAAGACAGGATCGGGCTTTATGCCGTTGCAGGATGCATTAGCAACAGGCTCAATGCGTATCGTGGATAGGATACTTCGTGAGCTTAAAGTCTCTGGGCGAGAAGCAATATTAGAGGCCAGTCTAGCTAATTGCACTAAAGATGGCTTTGTGGTGCTTCAACATGCGTTGACATCGGGTTCAGAGCGTATGGTTGAGGCAATTCTTCGTGAGCTTAAAGTCTCGGGTCGAGAAGAAATACTAAAATCCAATTTAGCTAACCGAAATAAAAATGGGTTTATTGTGCTAGATGAGGCTTTGGTGTCAGGCAGTGAGGCTATGGTTGAGGCAATCCTTGGTGAGCTTAAAGTACCTGGTCGCGAAGCAATCTTAGAGGCCAATCTAGCTAATTGTACTGGAGATGGCTTTGTGGTGCTGCAAAGTGCTTTGAAGTCAGGCAGGGAGAGTATAGTTGAGGCAATCCTTCGTGAGCTTAAAGTCTCGGGTCGAGAAGAAATATTAGAGGCCAGCCTCGCTAATTGCACTAATGATGGCTTTGTGGTTCTTCAACATGCGTTGACATTGGGTTCA
Source organism: Uncultured Candidatus Berkiella sp. (assembly GCA_964502705.1). Classification (GTDB taxonomy): domain Bacteria; phylum Pseudomonadota; class Gammaproteobacteria; order Berkiellales; family Berkiellaceae; genus Berkiella. The sequence continues at coordinate 29,814 of CAZCXZ010000025.1, forward strand.
GAGCGTATGGTTGAGGCAATCCTTGGTGAGCTTAAAGTACCTGGTCGCGAAGCAATCTTAGAGGCCAATCTAGCTAATTGTACTAAAGATGGCTTTACGGTGCTGCAAAGCGCTTTGAAGTCAGGCAGAGAGGGTATATTTGAGGCAATACTTCGTGAGCTTAAAGTACCTGGTCGCGAAGCAATCTTAGAGGCGAATCTAGCTAATTGCACTAAAGATGGGTTTATGGTGCTTCAACATTCGTTGACATCGGGTTCAGAGCGTATGGTTAAGGCAATCCTTGGTGAGCTTAAAGTACCTGGTTGCGAAGCAATCTTAGAGGCCAATCTAGCTAATTGCACTAAAAATGGGTTTATGGTGCTGCAAAGTGCTTTGAACTCGGGCAGGGAGAGTATAGTTGAGGCAATCCTTGGTGAGCTTAAAGTACCTGGACGAGAAGCAATCTTAGAGTTTAATTTAACTTATTCTAATAATGCGCACTTTAACGTACTACATAATGTTGGTATGACTGACAGTATAGAGATATTTTACCATGTTGTTGATGCATTCTTCACTGCTTTTGGTAATACCGCATTGGAAAAACTTCACCAACTTGCGTGTTTAAAAAATAAATATGGATACTTTCCAAGTAGCAAAAACAAAGCTATCCAGCAAAAACTACAGAGTTTTAGAGATTGGGTTCCTGAAAGAGCGGATAATTCCCGTAAATCAATCGCAAGCAAGCAAGTGGTATTGCAAAGAGACGCAATATCTACGACTAATAAGTCGAAGGTAAGTAGTGAAACAGAACCTTATCCGATATCAAGAACATTTCGTTCCAGAAGTCTCAGAGAGTTGAATGATAATTTAAAGGTTTTGGAAGAATATATTGATCGAAATGATTCTAACCATTTACTCAAGATTGGGATTGGCGGATCAAACCTAATAAATCAAGCTTTACATATTCCAATCAAAGAACATGGAAAAGGCAATGTTTTTGCTGAGCAAATTTCATTTAAGGCTGTGGAATTACTGCTCAATAAAATGCAACTGCGGCTAAAGGAAGATGATTTTCAAAATAAAATATTAAGCCATAAGACAGGGTCGGGCTTTATGCCGTTGCAGGATGCATTAGCAACAGGCTCAATGCGTATCGTGGATAGGATACTTCGTGAGCTTAAAGTCTCGGGGCGAGAAGCAATCTTAGAGGCCAGTCTAGCTAATTGCACTAAAGATGGGTTTATGGTGCTAGATGGGGCTTTGAAGTCAGGCAGTGAGGCTATGGTTGAGGCAATCCTTGGTGAGCTTAAAGTCTCGGGTCGAGAAGAAATATTAGAGGCCAATCTAGCTAATTGTACTATAGATGGGTTTATGGTGCTAGATGAGGCTTTGAAGTCAGGCAGTGAGGCTATGGTTGAGGCAATCCTTGGTGAGCTTAAAGTCTCGGGTCGCGAAGCAATCTTAGAGGCCAATCTCGCTAATTGCACTAAAGATGGGTTTATGGTGCTGCAAAGTGCTTTGAAGTCAGGCAGAGAGGCTATGGTTGAGGCAATCCTTGGTGAGCTTAAAGTACCTGGTCGAAAAGCAATCTTAGAGGCCAATCTAGCTAATTGCACTAAAAATGGGTTTATGGTGCTGCAAAGTGCTTTGAAGTCAGGCAGAGAGAGTATGGTTGAGGCAATCCTTGGTGAGCTTAAAGTACCTGGTCGAAAAGCAATCTTAGAGGCCAATCTAGCTAATTGCACTAAAAATGGGTTTATGGTGCTGCAAAGTGCTTTGAAGTCAGGCAGAGAGAGTATAGTTGAGGCAATCCTTCGTGAGCTTAAAGTACCTGGTCGAAAAGCAATCTTAGAGGCGAATCTAGCTAATTGCACTAAAGATGGCTTTACGGTGCTGCATAGTGCCGCTTTGGCTGATGATATCCAAATATTTAATCATATTATTCATGCATTCGATTCTGCATTTGGTTATAAGGCACCTGAAGTGCTTCACCAACTGGCTTGGTTAAAAACGCAGAAGGGATATCTCCCATTAAGCAGAAACAAAGCTATCCAGCAACAACTACAAAGCTTTAGAAATTGGGTTCCTGAAAGGGCAGATAATTTCCGTAAATCAGTCGCGCGTAACCAAGTGGAATCGCAACGAGACCCAATATCTCAGACTATTAAGTCGAAGGTAAGTAGTGAAACGGAATCCAATCTGACTCAAATGCGTGTCAAAGACTCTATTACATTAACCACAATTAATGATGCACAAGCAGATCTGGGTGAGGATTGGCATAATGATATGAAAAAAGTATGTTATATCATGCTACCGACCACCAACCGCCCACCTTATCGTGATTTAAAAGCAATCGCAAAAGATTTAAATAAGAACTTACCTTGGGATGTTAAATGTATTTTGATGGTTGGTCTGAATAATCAAGATAATTCAGAAGCCTTAGTAAAGGATGTGGCGGAGTTTAGAGCTTGGTATGAAAAGGAACTTTTAACACTTGAGGTTCATATCGATGGATTTAATTGGCAATTATCCACGGGGCAAGACTCAAAGATTAAGGTTCCTTTTGGAGCTATACGTAATCGAATACTGACTTCGACCTTGAAACATTTGAATGAAAAATACGCTGAAAGGGATGTGACTAAAGTATTGATGACACTAGATTCAGATACAATCCTTAATAGTAAGTCTGTTGAAGATTTATTTAACGGAACCGTGGCACTTGAGGCAGGAAGCTTAGGGTATGTATATGATAAATCCAGTTTAAGAAAAGAATCAAAATCAACAGGTTCATTAGTTGGGATGGCGAACGTTCTTGATATGAGACTAAGGAAAAGACTGGGAGATTTAGGTTACCTAGCAGAATGTAGTCTATTTATGAAGGGAAAAATAGTTGAAGACTTGCAAGCAAGAATCGTTACGCTTGAGGAAGGAAAAGATTTGCCACTATTTACAGCAGGGGGCGCTGAATCACGAGGCTTGATTAAGTATTGCAATAAGATGAATTATTGCTATGGTCAACATTTTGACGTGAAGCATGCGCCTGTCTTAAACAAGATCCCATCTAAAGACGATATTGACTGGGGTGCTCAAGATGGGTGGGCTAAAAAAAATGAGAAACAAAAGTACCAAGCGGTAAAAAGTATTTTATTTAATCATACTTACAGCAATGCGAATTACCGATTTTTCCTGAACCAGATGCGATTTGTGATGGGTATTCCGGGTGATTCATGTCAAGAATTGTCTGAGATTGCATCTGTCTTTTATATTCCAAAATTGATTGAGCACAGTAGTAATAAAAACTTTGCACAATTATGTGATGCAATATTTGCGAGCTTAGAAAGTGAAAAATCTCGGTTGTTATCGGCAAAACCTAAGAGGATGAGCGAAGAACAATATCGCAAAGTCGTTGGTGCTTGTTATGATTGGAGTCATGAGGTTGCTACCTTTATAAGGGACGAAATGGGTAAATTGCCTGAAATGCGCTTGGCAATAAAGTATGGACAAGGTGTTAAGGTAGAGAATAAAGCAACTGAAACTGTTCGTTCAGGTCACTTTGGTACTCGAAACATGTACTATGGTACATCTAAAATCTTGGCAGATGAAATAGCAATGACAGATGAGGTGGCAAATAGACGTAAAAGAATGCTACCACAAGATAGCAGTGCGAAACGCCAGAGAGTTATTGAGGTTCATAAAGAAGCAGTTGTAATATCGCCAATCGCTCAGCCTAATCAAATGCCTGCAGAGCAGCAAAGCATACAGCCGGCTGCATATTCAGAGCAAGCGCTAAATGCAATACATATTAATTCACCAATATTGTATTCCGATGCCAGTAAGCGTCGTCAATTACAAGAGCCAAGGGATGCCAAGCGGGTAAAAAGATCGTCTAGTATGACGGGTATAGCAGATCCTCGAGCTGAAAATAGTGCAGATGAGGAGATGATGAATGTAGCCTTTATGGAGCATTTGAAAAAGTTTGGCCAAGAAGGGCGTGGTCTCTATGATAATCCATTAAATCACGGTCTATCGAGGAGCGAGATTCGAGCTGAAGAGAGAGCGAGAAAACAAGCATTGTTAGAGCAGATCAAGCAGATTAGAGACGAGCGTGAATCAAGAAAGTTGTCATTTATTAATCGAACGATTGATAAAAGGATCTGATTTAAGACATGCCGTTTCTACATCATGACAAAAGGTTACTAAAATTGACATGTTGAATGTTATTATGATGGATAGTTCTACTAAGTTGTATGATAGACATGAGATTTAAATGATAAATTTAAAAATAGATTTAAATGCTTATAACAAAGATAAAGCTGTTTTGTTTTTGTTTGCGCTTAACCGTATTTTTAATATACAAGCTGTTGTTGATTTATTCAGAGAAGTTAACCAATCAGGGCCTGTTTCAATAAAGATTGTTTCATCTCAAGAGGCTCCATTTGGTGCATTGATTGAAACAGATAGAACCATTAAGTTATCTCAAGATAAACCGATTTACCAAACAATAGAGGCATTGTTATTTGAGTTGTGTAATGCAGTAAATCCAGGTTTTAATCGAACGCCTTGTTCACATTTTCAAAATGCGGATGATTTCGCGATTGCTATAGAAATGGTTGAATATCAATCTATTTTAAGGCATTCAGAGTTGATGGTAACAGTAACTAGCCATCCTCATTTTAAAGATATACTAAAAACTGAATTTCCTAAAGCGGGAGAAAAGGTATGGAATGAATCTTGTGAGACGATTTGTGCTAGTTATGCTAAATCTCAATCCGTAACGTTTGAGGATAATCTATTACAATTAAAAGTTAAAAAGCCAGGTCAGATATTGTCACACTACGATTCATATAAGAAAAACTATGAAGACTGGAAAAGCAAACATCGACCTTTGCCCACGCCGCCCAAAGCTTCAGGCAGAAAATTGCCTTCTTTACCAAAGGCGCAGCGACAGGGCTAATTGCCTTTTGAAGTGATTAATTCTAGGGGGCTGGCGAAAACGCGATGTGAGCGTTTAAGATTAGCCGATCATGCAATTAAGGTGTTGTAAAAAGAAATCCATATTCATCTCTTTTTATAATTGTTATTTTTTTCCTCAGAGATTTCATGGGCTAAAGAAGTAGTTGCAAGATTACGTGATGCTCTATGCTCTGATACAGCATGCTCAAACATATGCAAAGATTCAGGATGATGTTGCTCATGCGTAGGCACCGCTTTTTAAAAGAAGTTCCAGTATTTATAGTTATTTTTATGGTTTATAAGTATCTGTTGAAGAGGAGCCCGTGCCAGTATTACTCCCGTCTTTTGGGCGCCATGTCAAAACCTATTGAAAAAGAAGAAAATATAGAATATCCCTTGGGTAACTAATAAATGTGTATGTCTACTTTTGATCACAGTTGAAATGGCGTTTGGATCAAAAGCATATTCACCTTTTTGATATGAAATACCGCTCTTAGCCCTTGAATCTCAAGGGTATATTATTCTAAACATTCATCTCAACACACATGAAATTAGGGTGTGCGGTTTATACAAATATACTGTTGAACCATAAAACTAACTTGATAAAGCCTCATTATCAAAATTTACCGATAATAATCTTTTACAATCTGTGGTAAAAATACTAATACACTCAGGATGGAGATGAATCATGGCAGATGAAAAACAATGTCCCTTTAATCACGGTAAGACCCCAGCAAAAGCTCGAATGAACCACGATTGGTGGCCCGAGCAACTGAGTCTTAAGGCTTTAAGACAACATTCATCTCTATCAAATCCAATGAGTGAGCATTACAACTATGCCGAACAATTCA
>CAZCXZ010000026.1:0-19213 GCA_964502705.1 Uncultured Candidatus Berkiella sp.
ATTCTAATCATTAAGGTATTTTCATGGAATTTTGGTCACTAGTAGGAGCGATTGTATTAGGAATTTTGCTTGTGCCAGTAGTAATCGTGATAGGTTACTTTGCAATTTGTTTAGCTATATTTGTTTTCCTAGAATTAGTCTCATATGTGCGTTCCTTTAATGCAGAATATGTTGAGTGGTTAAAAAAACATGAAAGGTAAGGCCGGATCTATTCAATATCTAAAGCTAACTTTTTATATCAACTTTATTTATGTTTAGAATCTCATAATATCCAAGGGATTGAATGTTAAAATGCTGCTTAAAGAAATAAAGATATTTTTATTTGGCACATAAGTACTTTCAGATTCCAGTTTCGTTTCTAAAGCATTTTCCCAATCCTCTTTTGATGTTCGTGACATTTCATGCTGAATAATTACAATTTGAATGTTATTTTTTTTGATTCTGTTCTTTATTACATTGTTTACATGTGGATCATTGCCAGAATAACCAAAAATAATCAATTTATTTGATTGAATGAGGCATTTTTTAAAATAAAGCCAATAGGTGTCCAAAAGATAACTATTTGGAATAATGTCTGATTTGTGCTTTTCATGAGTTAAAACGATATGTTTTGAAATTCTGTCGTCACTTACTTCATAAAGATGTCTTTTGAAAATGATATCATTTTTATCGAAAGCAAGGGGAGTTCCATGAAGATGAAGATAATAACCAAATTGATAATATATTTTAACGAGATTTTCCTCATCAAATCCGCCCCCAGTTAATCCATCTAATAAGCAAGTGTTATCATATCGCCCAAAAATTAGTTTGGAAAATAATGGGGGGGTAGCATCAATGAAAAACTTATAAAGTAACCCGTCATAGTTTAATGTGGCAATATTTACTGTATTTGAGCCGCAAATTAAATTTGATAAATTAGTCATGAAGTTATAGAAAAGATGACCCGGAACTGGGGAATACTCAAAAAAGTGAACCGCAACCAGGTGTTTAAATTTATCAAATGCATCAGGAAAGTTGCGAGCATTATGAGATAACCATTCAATTGTACCGCTTTCTAAAGCTTTAAGATTTTGGCAGGACCAAATTGTTCTCTGCAATAATTCTAAATCAGACTCTTTGAAAGGTAATGTACCCGATGGGATTAAATTTAAAATATATTGTTTTTCAGAAACAGAAAGTTGTGCGATTGCCTTTTCAATGCCACTTTCTATTTTGAAATAATCAGGATCTATAGCCATCCCCAAACCATTTCCAATTAAAAAGGTTGTTTCCATCATTCTGCACCATTTGGAAATATTATAGATAAGACCATATTTTTAGGAAATAGTTCCAGAGCGTTAAATTTATCCAGGCAATGTAATTGAATATATATTTTGAGGCCCGTGACCTAAGTTCAACCCCCCATATACTGTGTACTCCCACAGAGTTGAATACTCATTATCTTCGGCTTGTCGTCCACGGTAATTTATAGTTCCGGATCCTATATCAATGTTTACTTCTTGTTTTGCAGGATTTTTAAAATGATAAGAATAATCTAGATCGAGGGTTGTGCTTAACACGCAATTGGCTACATTGATTTTAAAATGATGAAACACAAGTGCTTTAGTCACCAAGTCAAATAAATTTATTAATTGCGAATGATCTATATCAATAGTTTTTGCAAGTTGAATAATACCGCCATCTTGTGCCCAAATTGTTGATACAGAACTGCGAATTTCTTTTCCTAAGCGTGCATTACCTTTTAATCGTCTAGGTCCATTATATTTCAGATTTTCTAACGCATCGGAGTGCCTCCCACCAAACGGTAAGACCGTTGAGAGGTAGGATTCAATTATTGATTTATTTGAATTGCACTTCAAACATGAGGGCACGATAGGAATATTTTGTCGTTTGTTGACCAAAAAAAATTCTCTAGCAAATATGTGGTCGCCTGTGGATGACGGCCCTTGGCAATAAACACATTGTTTGGCTTTATATTTTTTGCTGCCCATTAGACATTGCCAATACTAGGATGTATTAAAATACTATGTTAAATAACAAACTTTTGCCACGAAAATATCAGAGTAAGCTATGGGGTATGAATCAATTTGGTTATACCCATGGTTATACCTGTAAAGGTTTTAAAATATAATAAAGTCAGCTAAATATTTGATAAGTCTTTGATTTTAGGGCTTGCCCCGGGTAGGAATCGAACCTACGACCTGCCCCTTAGGAGGGGGCCGCGCTATCCACTGTGCCACCGGGGCCTTGAAAAGGGGTTTTTAGAAGAGAAGCTCGTATGCGAGGGTAACCACCGCTGTAGCCAGTACAATCAAGCCTAGGAGCTTTAGAAGTGGCATGCCAAGCGGTTCAAGGTGCTTTAAATCGGCTGCGGTGACTGGACGTTGATTCGACATGGGCTGTTCCCCTTTATGCATCTAGAAATAGACTTGTGATTTTATCATGTGGTAACGGGAACTGCTACGTCACTAATTAGTTTGATAACTAAATATTAGTCTAGCAGTCGCCTTGCGGTAGGGGGACAATCCAACGTGAAGTGCTGTTTTAGTTTGTCGATTTCGGCTTTGTGAGTTCCGCCAACTTGTACCTTAAAATGCGCTGCTTTATTGCAAAGGGCCCATGCTTCAATTATCTCAGCAATCCGTTGAGTAGAATAATGCTGCGCGGTAATATGCATAGTGCTAGCTTCATCGGAGATGTTAATTGTGGTGTAACCACGAGAAATCCGCAAGCTGTTACCGTAGAATTCGTATTGAGATGTTTCAGGCGGTAAAATCCCATGCAATTTTGCAAGAAACTGTAATTTAAAACGTCGATAATTTGCAGGTTCTGAAGTGATACGGTTAGTCACAACAGCTTCAATGACATGCAATCGACGACTAGGGTGACGTGGATAATGCAAATCTTCAGGATGAGCGTAGTGACAGCTAAACGTAGGATCATATAAATGAGCTCCCACCCGTAGTACCATATGCATGTCAAATGCAAAGGAACGCTTGGCTGCTGATTTACGATCTTGATACCCACTATCGAAACAGACAAAATCGCCCTGTATTTTGCCTTTATCACTAAAACGTCGACTTTTAATATGGGCGTAACGATGTATGTATAGATCTTTTATGCCTATTGAATCCAGTAAATGACCGAATGCCATTGCTAGATCAACACAGTTAACGGTAAAGCCCGTACCCGCCGGTTCATCTAGAAAATGTTCCCCAGTACGATCGCAACCGTTGTATTGAAAATGATTCTTTTTAAGATAATCGACAAAAAGATTGAAACAAGCGATCACACATTCTTGTTCGATTGGCTTAATTTTTTTAACCTCATTGAATAAACGATGCAAATAAGCATAGGTGCTGCGACTATTTTTGCGCTCGCAGTAGGCTTGATATTGTTGAACATCTTCTTCGGATAATGCGCTAAAATCACACGAAAGACACTTGTCAGATAGGAATTTCATCATGGAAAAACGATTACTCGATGCAGCTTGGTCGAATAAATTATCATGGTGAACATTTCTGACGGTTAAGTTTAACGTCGGCTTTGATTTGAGGATCCTTTGTAAAGCATCAACGGGTAAAAAATCCACTAGATAATGTAAGGCAGTATCATCTAATTCATTCATTGGATCGTCTAATTGGAATCCTAGTTCTTCAATTTGACTTAATGATTCATCAATGTTGAAACGCTGCGTCATATTTGCAAGCAATTCATGTACTTGCAAATAATCATCAATCGATCTTCCATGAACAATTATGCCATTACGTAAACTATAAGGCTGGCGCCGTTTAGGCATGAATTCACTCAATCGATGGATGAGTACACTGGCATTCACATGACGATTGTTATGTAATAAGCTATGTAATATTGACTGGCCACGGCAATTGGTAATAGTTAACATATTATTCGGTATCAGAGGCAATAGCAGTTTTATAGAGCGTAAAGAGGCAAGATGCATGATGAAATATAAAATACTGCAATCCGTATGGTTAATGATTTTGTCTAATGCATAATTATTTTCAGCTAACCAGGCAAGGAATACTCTCATATCATTGGGTGAGCGCAATTTCTCAAGATGTAACCAAATACTTGGTAACAGCGGAATAAGCGTCTGCGGAACCAGAACAAGGGGTTTTTCGCGTTGCTGGTTGTGATCAAAAGGGGATTGGCCGTTTTTGTCTCGTAAGGTAGGATCTGCACCATGATGTAACAGCAACGAGGTGACATTTTGTTTGCCAGCGATAATACTCCTAATAAGAGCCGTGTGCCCATGCTGATTCGGCGTGTCGATCGCACTTCCCGATAGTGTGAATAACATGAAATCGATATCTTCTAATTGACCATGTTGCACAACATAATGGATCAGGGTGTTACCATCATTGTCGATCGGTTCGTTTAAGTCGTAGTCTTGTGAAACCGCCATCAGCAGCTCTCTACGTTCTGATGGCTCGTGTGTTTCAAAATATCGCCCTAGAAAGCTGCTGATTTTCATGCCCGAGTGGTATGCTTAGCTAAAGATGGCGCCTTTATATCAAAATATCTGTGCCATGTCTAATAACTAAGCAGGTTGTATCCTTTTCTTTACACGGGACCGTAACTCACGAGTCGATGGCTCGGGATCAGGTCTTTTTTTATTGAAATTAATCAAAATATTTTCGCTTTTCTTCGGTGTACTCATCGTTTGTGGTGGTTTAGCAGTCGTATTGAGTGCGACCTGCGTGGTGAGTTTATATGCTAAAGCTGAGAAGCACTCAAGATTCGTTGACAGCATCGCCCATTTTTTATCAACGGTGTTATAGAGTAATTCCATCGATTCTTTTTCAGAACGTTCTAAATAGCCTTTTATGATAAATGCACAGATGGCAGCTGTGGGAATAATAATCAATTTCATGCTTAAGGTGAATTCTGCACTAAAAGCAATATATGGCAATATATATGAAATAACAATCGTGAGAGCGATTTTACCCATCGCATAAGCCATGGCAATCGCAGAAGCTTTGGTGGTTAATTTTTCATTAATAGTTAACGGATTATCGCTTACGTATTTTTTCTCACATTCAGTCAAAAACGCTTCAGGTCGATGTTTTAGATAGTTGCCGATTCTGCGTTGCGTTAAAGGGGACTGATTATTAGCAGCTAATAGAAAGGACTTTAAAATGGTGTCTTTAGTCAGGGGCCCTTTATGAGAATTAAGCACTTCAATTGCTTCTTTAAAAAAAACATAAGTGTTATCTGAAATGGTACCGTTCTTCATAAAGTCATGCTCTATAAATTAATTGAAAAATTTGTTGAATGGGCATTATAAACAACACAAAATATCGCATCAATAAAAAACGTATCCAACTGACCAATGACAAGATTTTAGGTTAAGATCATCATTTATTGCTTAAAATGCTACGAGTAATTCCTGACGCAGCCCTCCTATCAAAAACCGATTGAAATCAGCGTGCCTGTTTTAGGAAAAAAAAGTTACCTGTATCTATATTTATGGAGTGGGTCGATATCTGACAGCTCTGGCGCTAAAGGCAGCGCTACGCGGCATTGAGTGACAGTATCCATAGTCTCAAGTGGTACTGCTTTGGGCTTTGGCTTTTTGACATATGGGATTGCAGGATTCATAAGAAACATGACTTCTTGCGCATCCATCAAAGATGTTAACTCGTCAAAGGTATTATTCTCTGCAACCGTCAAAGGTATTATGACTGATTGTATTAGCTCAAATCCATAACGACCATGATCGATGAAATTAAAATTAAACAAGTGCGGCGTGGGGTCGAATGTATAGCCGTCGGCACTACCCATTCTAGGGATAACCGGTTTAGGCAGTGGTTGAAGTTGTTCTGATTCTAGCGCTAGTTGAGGCACATGTTCAGATTCTGGTTGATGCTTGTTTGGTTCTTGTTGCAGCAACGAATCGAATCTCGTAGTAAGTGCATCAGCTCCACTTTTTAAGAAATGCTTGTATCTTGCCAAGGCAAACATCAGAGTTTTAAGGGAGGTTTTTTCATTTACGCCGTTTAAGAAATCATATCTAATAGAAGCGCTTTCACAACACGGCATTTCTTTTCCATGAATATAAAAATACACTGCTCGGTGCAATATACTGTTTCTCGTCGTTTCATCGGTTATTTTTAGGCAAGCACTTAAAACTTTGTTTAAGTATTTTAATTGTTTATCCATGTTACATTCGTAGGCTATTTTGCTTAAAAACCAATTAGCACATTTTTTTAGTGCATTTTGCTGATAGATAGAGCCTTTTGGCAGAACCAGCAAAGCTTCATGCATAAAATCGAGGTGGCCCTGATCTTTAAAGTATTGTGCTAAATGGTAACTAGGGTTTAAAAATCCTGCATCTAAGGCAGTTCGAGCCAATGCAATAATATTGTCATAGCGAGACACAGGTTTTTCTTTTAATTTTATTAATTCATCAAAAAAATTGTTTTTATGTTGTTGCAAGCTGGCAAAATTCAGTAAGGCTACGGAAGTATCAGAACATTTCTTAACCATATTACCTGGAACTATATATTCAGATTGAAAACCGGGGCGTAGATCACCAAATTGTTCGAAGCAAAAATGAACAATGTTCGCATCAAGGCTAATTAAAGAAGCTTTATTAGGTGATCTGGGGATCAGTGTTGCTTCAAGTAGCGATTGGATAGGAGTTCGAATAACACCGGCAATTTGTTCCACTTTGATGAGTATATTCGTATTAAGATCATTTTTTAGAACAGGCCATATTTCTTCAAATGTCCTTGGGTGCGAAACTGCCATATTGGCAATCAGTCCGAATATGCTAGCTTGGTGGTTTTCATCAATCGTATGAGACTGAATGATATTTTCTACTTTAATATCGCTACTAAAGCGCTTGAAATATGCAGAAAGGAGTCTGGGTTGAGTTTGAGACATTCTAGCAAGGTACCATAACGGTGCTGCATGCGTGCCTTGAGTAGTGCAAAAATCGAAATGTGATAATTGGCTGTTATGCTTATTCCATACATCAACAAATAACTCGGTTTTGCCACAAAATGCTGCGTAGACAACCCACCAGAGTAAAGTGATATTATTGCGGTTTGTGAACTTTAATAATGCTGGCGTAAGCTCAGCAAGTAATGCTTTGTATTCTTCAGGACGAAGGTCAGTTTTAATCAGGTTGATTATTTTATATTTCAGGTTTTGATATTGCTTTTCAAAAGCCTGATTCTTTGAGGTGCCTTTTAACATGTAATTTGCCTTTCTTCCTAAATATAGTTAGGCAGTTTACAGTATTTAAAAAGCATGTCATGTCAGGAAAAATAATCTTTTAAGAATACTTTATTTTAATTTAACGTTTTTCTTAACTTTTTTAATCATATCTGGCACAGGATCAATAGGGTGTTTATCGGTTTTAGCGAAATCTGTGCATTCGACATTATCAATAGCAACTAAATCACGGTTGCTTTCCTTTTCTACTCGCACAACTTTGAGTACACAGATATCTTGTGTAATAACTTCAGAACGGGGTAGAACAACCGATTTTGTAATGGGAACGAGAACATACCAGGTATATGTACCCTTATTTAAGCTTAAACGTGTTTTTTGAGTTCCTTGAGCAATGATTCGCGTTTGGTCTGAAGGCTTGGCACTAACGGCATACTGTTTGGTTTTTAGTGGCAATGTTTGCATGAAGCTTTGAAAGCCTTTTTTAGTAAAAAACGGTCTCACCTTCTCAGACCACTGATGGACATTAGCTTCACTAAGTTCGTTGGCTTGTTCCACATGCGTCATCGTCCAATCGATAACTGCCTGATTAGAAAGTGCGGGTTTGTTTAAAGGGGCATCAAAGCTACTTTGATTTAACAGATTAGGTTGTGATAAACAGGGGGCAGTCATTATGGTTAATAATGCTGCAATAGCAATTTTCTTCATATTTCCACCCTAAAAACTATATTTAACCAAAGACTCGGCAATAATATAGTAAGAATAGGGTAGCCGACAAATGTAGTTGCACCTATTTAATATAACGCTGAAAAGCGGTCTTCGCTAAATTGGCCTGCCCATCTTTAATTGAATTTATGTATTCATGATAAGAATTTCTGCTGGATATTAATTGTTATATGAGGTTGCGTTTAAACGGTTGGCATATTAACTATGTGTAATTTCTACAATATCTGCTGATTATTGTAATTTATTTGGCAAATCCAGCATGGCTACCAACCACAGCTGTAAGCAAAATCATACTGACAACTATATATAAAATTGACAGTTCACAATAATTAAGTTGTTGAATATGCCAAATTAGAAGCAGTCAAAAATGCATGCTTTGCGAAATAACTTATGCTTGTAAACGATTAGCGCTACTTAAAGTAGCGCTTTTGAGGCAATATTTAATTAGTGCTAATATCTTTCTGTGTGATTAATCTTCGCCGCATTAATAGCTTCTTTAGTTTCCATCAGTTTTTTCTCAGCATGCATTGTTCTAAATAGCAATTTGGGTATTTGCTGGAATTCAAATGGGTAGTATTCCTTAGGTTGAATAAAAAATCGATTGAGAAGATCTTGCCAAACTAGCGCTCGGTTTAATAAACCATATAAGGATTTACTCCTTTTACTTAGATTAATTGTCGATATGAGATCAAGAAAGGGGGCGGAAGTAGCCTCCCATTTTCCATTTGAACGATATCTTCAAGTTGTTCTTGCGGCTGTTGGTTTAGCATAGTTAGCGCCTTGATGTTTGAGTGTGTTAATGTAATAGCTCGCTAATGCATAACATATTCAATTTTCGAAGCAGCGTCAAGGAAATATCATTGAATTTCTTTGAACAAAACCTTTTAAGAAAAAATAGGTAGACATCACCTGATTAGAATCGATAAAAATGATTTCTCCGTCAGAAATCGCCCGATCCCAATCCCATGCAAATCGTTTCGATATATAGTTTCTTAGTAGGGGAGTGCTAGCTTCCCCTGAAAATTCTGCATCGAAAAGTGAGTGCATGTCATTTAAGCATGGTTGCTTCGAATGATGGTGTATAACAACTCGTTTTAAATACCTTATTAGAACTTACACGGTTGCTATGTGACTTTTGCCTGCATTTAGCAACAAGCAACTTCACTTCTGAGAAGCGGAACGACTAAATACTTTAAAACATAATGTTTTATGTTACCATGCCGACTAGCTCTTCTCGCAGGTAAGCTTTAAAGACTGGTGTATAGTATCAGGTCTACGGACGGTAACGGGGCATGGGTTGGCGCATTGTTGCCACTTTTTTAAAATGTAAACCGTAAACTCTAAAACTTACACATGAAACAAATCATTATTCAATCTTTTAGCCGCGATGGGTTATTTAATACGCTTAATCCTAACGTGCAGCTATATGCAGGCTATTCTTAAAACCCTCTCTATTCTTATAGGCTAACCGCCTATTTCCCAAAAAATTCCTATTTAAACACATTTTTTAAAAGGTTCATGCTATGCCATACACAAACCCACAATCAACGCTTGATCAATACTGTGACATCGACGCTATTTGGGCTAATTTAGCGCCATATCTATCACTCGCAGATATACAGTCCCTAAAAATGACTTGTACAATATTTAAAACTACATTAGACAAGCTAGATGTGGCATGGCAGCCCTTTTTAAATCAATTACACAGCATTGATGAAACTATTAGCGTGACCCCACAAAGGGGGCAAACCATCAAAGAAGCTTTTCTTGCAGGTTTTGAAAAAATCAAAACAAGGCAACTCGCGGAAATTGCTTTTTTGCGTGAAAAACACCCGGGTTACATTTTTAAAGATTGCCCACAAATTAACGCTATTGGTGCTAATCAACCGCTCACTTTAAGCGACTTAACTGCGATTAGTGCTGAGCTTGATACAGTGAATAGTGCCCAGATTACTGATAAATATGCTTATAATAATAGTAATCGTCGTGGATTAATGGTGAGTGGAGTTACTCGATTTCCAAAAGCGTTAATTGATAATCCAGAGCATGAAATGTTTTGGCGTAATTTACATTATTTAGATTTAAGAGATAGTTTTTTACACACCTTGCCAAGCAATATAAACAAACTGCAAGCGTTAATAACATTGACTCTTCCTGATAATCAACTCACAACGCTACCTGGGTCAATCGGTGACATAAAATCTTTGACTGAACTGTCTTGCGAACACAATCAGCTCAAAGCACTACCTAATTCTATTGGTAAATTACAAAACTTGAATTACCTGTATCTTCAGCATAATCAGCTCGAAGCGTTACCGTGTTCAATCGGTGAGTTGCAAAATTTGAAAAATCTCAATTGCTCTGTCAATCAACTCATTGCGCTCCCAGCATCATTGACGACCAGGTTTGGTCAACAATGGGCTGCCAACACCCTTGCAAGTCAACGTCGACCGGTTGACACGGCACCTGTTGTTGAGGATGTGGCCCCCACCTTGTTGGTTAAACGAAATCTTGAATCAAACCAAAGCACTAAACGCCAGCGCATTAGTCCACGTGAAATTGATTCTTTAAAGCTTGACGACCGATGGCTGCCATCAGCCGAAAAACGAAACAGTGATGGTAAGCAATCCTTAACTAAGAGACGGAAGTAATTTTATGGGGTCAAATATGCCAAACACAAACCCACAATCAACGCTTGAACATTACTGTGATGTTGACGTGATTTGGCATAATTTAATTCCCTATCTATCGCCAGCAGATATAGAGTCTCTAAAAAAGACTTGCAAGGTATTTAATGCCACATTAGACCAGCTAGATGTGGCCTGGCAGCCCTTTTTGAATCAATTACACAGTATTGATGAAACTATTAGCGTGACCCCACAAAGGGGGCAAACCATCAAAGAAGCGTTCTTTGCAGCCTTTGATAAAGTCAAAACAAGGCAGCTCGCGGAAATCGCATTTTTGGCTAAAGGGAACCCGCACAAGGTTGAGATTTTTGCAGGTTACCCACGTCTTAGCGCCATTAATGCTAATCAAAAACTCAATTTAAGCGACCTAATTGCGATAAGTACTGAGCTCGATGCCTTTAATAGCGCCATTATTAAAAGTAAAATCAGAAATTTAGTTGTGCCTCAAAAACTGGATATTACTTTTGCAATCACTCGATTTCCAAAAGAGTTAATTAATGATCCAGAGCATGAAGCGTTTTGGCATAATTTAGAACAATTAAGATTACCCTATAATTTTTTACACACGTTGCCAAGCAATATACACAAACTGAAAAATTTGACTGAACTTAATTGCTATCAAAATAATTTCACTGCCTTGCCCAATTCGATAGGCGAACTAAAAGCTTTGACAATACTGGTTTGCTCTTATAACCAACTCACTGTGCTTCCTAGTTGTATTGGTGAACTAAAAGCATTGACTGAACTTAATTGCTCTAACAACCAACTCAATACACTGCCTAGTTCAATCGCTAAACTAGAATTGTTAGAAAAGCTATTTCTACAAGACAATCAGTTTACAACATTACCGAATTCAATCTGTGAACTGCAAGCTTTGACTGAACTTTATTGTTCTAGGAACCACCTCACGGAGTTACCGGAATTCATAGGTAATATAAAACGATTGAACAAACTTTTGCTTGAAGGCAATCAGCTCACAACGTTACCGAGTTCAATCGGTGAACTTCAAGCTTTGACTGAACTGATTTGTTCTAAAAACCACCTCGCTGTATTACCGAAATGTATTGGTTTACTAAAAGCTTTGAAAGTGCTGGATCTTAATTCGAATCAGCTCAAAACATTACCGAGGTCAATCGGTAAACTGCAAGCTTTGACTAAACTAATTTGTTCAAAAAACCAACTGATTACGCTACCGAGGTCTATTGGTTTACTTCATTCATTAATAGAGATGAATCTTAATGCAAATCGGCTCAAAACCTTTCCGCACACAATCGGCACAATGAAAACAGACTTAATTATTTACCGGAATCAATTGGTTTACTAAAAGCATTACAACAGCTAAAACTTTATCGCAACCAGCTCAAAACGTTACCGAGCTCAATCGGTGCACTACAAGCGTTGAGACCTCTAGATTGCAGAAAAAATAAACTCGTTGTGCTGCCAACCGAATTGTCAACCAGGTTTGGTGAAAAATGGGCTAAAGACACCCTTGCAAATCAATATCGCCCCTTTCACCCGGCACCTGTCGTTGAGGAAGTGACCCCCACCTTGTTGGTTAAACGAAAGCTAGAATCAAAACAAAACGCTAAACACCAGCGTATTAGTCCACGTGAAATCGAGTCTTTACGACTTGATGACCGATGGTTGCCTTCAGACGAGAAACGTAACAGTGATGCTAAGCTATCTTTAGCTAAACGACATTAGATACTAAAGGTTTTAGCCCGATTCAAAAGGGCACAACATGGCTTTGCCAGCTGTATCATACATTTAATACTGATCTAGCGGCTTAAGAATGGGTAATATAAAAAGAAGTGACTAAAAATAACATGACAAACGTTTGTAAATAGATGGATTGCATATTAAACCTCAGAGTTTGCTAACATTTGTGCTAATAACTTCAGACGAGTATTGTCTAAATTGATAAACTGACAACCTAAAATCAATTGATGGCCATCAAAATCATTACGGTAGTTTTTTAAGGCTAAAGCAAAGCTTTGCCCAGGCGCTTTAGCAAAAACAATACGGAATTCCGTTGCTTCCATTAGCGCATGTAATACATGTCTTAAGTGTCTCGGAATGGCGATTGAAATACCTACCATAGAGATATCTTTGATTAAAGTCTTTATATGCGGGAAATGGGTGACAAATAAATCTGCCTTTTTATCTTCAGGTAATACAAACCGAGGACAGCTTCGACGTTTACTATGTGCGACGACTTTAGGATAAGCTACCCGATAGCACCTTGTACCACGTAGTGCTTGTATACGGCTTACCTGACCTTCAAAAATCACTAAATCTTCGCCACATTGTGCTTTTATAGCAAAGGGTTCTGCATTGATAGCTAATAAATTACCTTCCTGATGGTTCATTTCGTCTAGCAGGATAAACTCACGTTGTGGGTCAACATAGAGAATGGTGCTCACAAAAGGGGTTTGGCAACGATAAAAATGCACATTGATTGATTGTTGTTGATCTCTAAGTGAGGTCAGTACATTGTTGATATATATCGCTTCATGATCAATAGCGGGCGCTTTGTTCTTTAGGGGTGATAAAGCTTTAAGCGCCGCTAACCATCTCATGCTTTGTGTTCTCGTGTTGAAACCGTGCCAGTAGGGGAATTAGGTTGACCACTATAAGTGTCTTCCGGTGCACGTTGTGTCATGATGCGAACCAATACATCGTTGATGTTCTTCATGGTGGTGATTAAAATGCCATTTAAAAGGTTTTTTTGATCACAGTCTTCTAAACCCAGTTTTACATCGTTCCACAAGGCCAGCATCTCTTGTCGTTTTTCAGGGGCATAAAGGTCAAGTACCGCATGAATATTCTTTTCTTCAAACGATTGACTATTTAAGCTTTCCTTTAATTCATTCATGCTAAGTTGCACTTCATGAATAAAGGTTTGCTTATTCAAGGTAGAGGCTTCTAACCCTTGCAAGTCTTGCTTATTTAACAGTGCCTTTTCTTCATCAAGAAACTGATGAAATTGTGCAAGTCTAATTTTTAGTTTGCGCAAAATGGCTTCAAAATTATTCAAAAAGGTTGAGTTGAGCTCTATCATTATGATTCCTTAGATTTTTTTGCCAAATAAGTCATTTTCCATATTGAGCATTTTATCAGCCATTCTCATTGCAGAATCTTTTACAATATCTATGTTGGTATTTAAAATAGGGAAGGTTCTATCAGCAATTTGTTGTTTGAGCGCTGCAACCTTTTGTTCGTTCACGATAGGGGTCTCTTGAATTTTTTGTTGAAATTTTTGTAACTGTAACGATATTTCGGCACTGGGTGAATTTTTTAACTCAGCCATAGGCGCATTAGACTTAGCTTGCACAGCTTCAGGCTTTGTCTGTGTTGTTGCTTTTTTCTCAGCTGCTGTATTGGTATATAATTCCAAGTTCAAATTATTCATCTCAATCCACATCATGTAACTCCCTTTACTATGAATACGTATTTATATAGACACTACGCCGCTTGATTTGATTTTGGCATCGAGCATTTTGTTCGAGCGGGTATTCTTAACTCGAATGGTATCGCCACACGCACCATCTGCTTGCGCAACGCCTGAAGCTTCTAGATTAAAGCCGGGCGAAGAGATCACAATTTTAACCGTTTCTCCACGTCGGACCATTAACGGTTGTTTGACCATGTGGCGTTTGATAACGGCACCGGGCTGAATTGATTTAACAGAGGAGAGCCCAATGAGTTCTTCTTCCGTTTGAAAATAACCTTCGCTTAATTGATTAATGTCTTGCTTATTAAGGTGTAATTCTTTACCCGTGAGTACCTGATCGCGTTGAATCGGCATAGAGGCGACCACCACAGATTGAAATATCTGTAACTTAACCGGTACGCGTAATGACCATCTGACCGGGGCTTCACAGCTAACTTTAACGGTAAGATTCTTTTGCTTCGCATTACCAAACTCGGTAATTGTTTGCAGCGGTGCATCACAAGCCTGCAACCGAAGGCGATTATCAATAGGGCCAATCGATGATTTAACTTCGCTCGCCGCATTTGGCGTATCGCTGAGTTCTTGGGCTAGATGTTGTTCAATAGCTTCATAAATAGAAGCAGGTGGTTGGATCTCATGCGCTAGCACGCAACTGATGTTGCAACCGATAAATAAAGCAATCGCTAGTTTCTTCATGAGTGCATCCCTACTGGGTGCCAAGAAATTGGCACACTAAACCCTTTAAAGGTGATTTGCATAAACTATGCCAGTTTCAAATGCGGAAAGCATTCGGCAAATGCGGAAAGGCTTTGCCGATTCTAGCGCTTAAAAGCAGCCATCCAAAACCTAAGTTACTGATCTATAACAGAATTTAAAATTGGCATTTGAATTGCACACTATACAAGTAACAAGTGAATAGGTTGCGATAATGAACATAGAAAATCTTTTTGGCATACATGAGAAAGCACTGAACCTGAGGGTCAAAAGAGCAGAGGTGATATCTAGTAATATCGCTAACGCCGATACCCCAGGCTACAAAGCCAAAGATATGAAGTTCGATCAGGTCTTGAAAGATCTTGCTGGTAATCATGGAATGCTAGCTTCGACCAATAAAGCACACCTAAACGGTAGCGGTAGCAATAGTGGCAACGGTTATAACCCTGAGATTGAATTAATCGAACGTCTTCCGTTACAAACATCGCTGGATGGAAACACGGTAGATACCCAAGTAGAAAGTGCCAAGTTAGCAGAAAATAACATGCGGTTTTTAGCTAGCTTACGCATTATCGATATGAAAATTAAATGTTTTTCAACCGCATTAAGAGGCGAGTAATCCATGTCAACTTTTAACGTATTTGATGTAGCAGGGCAGGGGATGAGCGTACAAAGTTTACGCTTAAATACCATCGCCAGTAACTTAGCAAATGCTGAAAGCGTAGCGAGCTCACCTGAAGAAGCCTATCGCTCTAGACATCCTGTGTTTGCAACCGTGCAAATGAATGAAATGGATGATGCGATGGATGCTGCGGCATCGGTCGGGATTGAAGTGACCCAGATTTTAGAAAGTGATAATGACATCAATATGAAATACGATCCCACCAATCCAAAAGCGGATGGCAATGGTTATGTATATTTGTCAAATGTGAAAGTGGCTGATCAAATGGCTGATATGATTTCTGCATCGCGTTCGTATCAAACGAATGCAGAAATGATGAGAGCTGCAAAAGAATTAATGCAACATACTATTAATCTTGGGAAATAAAGTAGATGAGTAACATAAGCGAAACGGGTGGTTTACAAGGGATTAATCTTAGCGATATCGGATTAAATACGCCGCTAAAAGCTGAAAAAGACAAATCTGAAAAAAATGAATTCTTGCAGCTGTTTGTAACACAGCTTCGAAATCAAAATCCATTGGAACCCAGAGACGGTGCTGAATATTTGGGCCAATTGGCTCAGTTCAGTACGCTAGAAGGGATCCGCAACATGGAAACTGCCTTCAATAAAATTGCGAACAGCTTAAACTCCAACCAAGCATTACAAGCGTCTTCACTTGTGGGTAAAAATGTCGATGTAAAAACCGATAACGGCCTTTACCTCCAAGGGAATAGCGTGAAAGGCAGCATTGATGTGCCAGCTTATGCAACCAATGTGCAAATGGAAATACGTAACGCACAAGGTGAAGTGATTAAAACAGTTAAAATGGATGCAGTGGATAAAGGCGACCTTTCCTTTGTATGGGATGGATTAGATGACAGCGGCAATCCACAACCTTCAGGCGTGTACAAGTTTATTGCCAAAGCCAACGTGCATGGTCAAGAAACCAATATTGATACCTATTTATCAGCCAATGTTGATAGCGTCACCATTAACAAAAATGGACAGCCCGTGACACTGAACGTATCAGGTTATGGCAAAATTTCGATGGATGATATTAAAACGATTAGCTAGAGCAGTATTATTTATTAAACGAATGAAGGGATATAGCGATGGGATTTAACTCGGCACTTAGTGGTTTAAAAGCAACATCCAGTGAGCTTAGCGTTATCAGTAACAACATTGCGAACGTGAGTACCAATGGCTTTAAAAGCTCGCGTACCGAATTTGCAGATATTTATGCAAACTCAAGCCTTGGTGGCGGTCAAACTGCCATCGGTTCGGGTGTAGTGTTATCCGCTGTTACCCAACAATTTAGCCAAGGACAAATCAGTTTTACTGATAATAACCTTGACTTAGCCGTGTCCGGTAAAGGCTTCTTCGTGTTAAGCAACAACGGTAGCATTTCTTACACACGAGCAGGTTCATTCGGTGTTGACAAGAACGGTTATATTGTCAACAGTAGCGAGAATCGTTTACGCGGTTTCTTAGCCGATAACACGGGTAGTATTACCGGGGCGCAGGCAGATTTACAAATCACCAGTTCAACGTTGGCACCAAAACCTACGAGCACGGTTAGTGTCAACGTAAACTTAGATGCAACCGCAGAGCCTCCATCAGCGCCCTTTATTACAGGATTTACACCAGCTCAGCCACCGGATCCGACAACTTATAACTCATCAACGTCGACCACTGTGTATGATAGCTTGGGCAACTCACACATTATGACCAGCTACTTTGTCAAAGCCCACGCTGAAAATACCTGGCGCACTTATGTCGGTATTGACGGATCCGATGTAACGCCCACTGCAAGCACACCACCCGTTGGCGCGCCGCCGGTTCAATATCCATCGGGACAATTGGCACAGCCGTATACGATTGTATTTAACCAATCGGGCAGCTATGTCACCAACAACCCAGCAACACCAGCGACTTACTATGGCCCAGGCCCTGTAAGCAGCACAACCTCTGGCTTAATGACCTCTGGAACCTTACCAACGTTGAACCTAAACGATTTAACGATAAACAGCGTGGCGATTACGGCAAGTTCAAGTTCATCGGATGGTTCTTCAACCACTGACAATGCTGCAAGCTCCATAGCACTCGCAGCGGCGATTAACCAAAGCACAGTTTCTCATGGTGTTACTGCGTCAGTTAACCCTAACGTGGTTGATTTAGGGATCCCAGCTTTTGGTAACCTTGCAGCAGGTGACTTTAGCATTAATGGTGTGCCAATTGTTGGCGTGAACGCTAACCCTGCTGACTTATTAGGTTTAATCAACGGACAAACCGCTACAACCGGCGTGGTGGCTACACAACCTGGCGGTGCAGGAACCGCGATTATTCTAACTGCCAACGATTCACGTAACGTGCAATTAACAACCGATGGCGTGCAAGCAACCGGTGCATCATTTGCGAACTTTAACTTAAATGGTGGTGTAGCGGTAGACCAAGTGCAACGCGGTACAATAAGTCTTGCCACTACCAACAACCAAGGGATTATTATCGGTGGTCCAAATCCAGGACAAGCGAGTTTGACTGCTGGTCCACAAGCCGGTATCGTCCAATCAAGCTCAGATACCATCAACATTGCAGATTGGATCCCAACAGGGGGCGCTGCAGGGCCACAGTTAATGAGCATGAATTTTAATAACTCAACCCAATATGGTGCACCATTCTCCGTATTGGCGTTGAGTCAAAATGGCTACTCTACCGGTTTGCTAGCAGGTGTTAACGTCGACTCTTCCGGCGTGATCTTTGCTAAATATAATAACGGTCAATCGTTGGCATTAGGCCAAGTTGCGTTAGCAAACTTCGGTAATGTGCAAGGGTTAAATCCACAGGGTAACACAAGTTGGGTAGAAACCTTTTCATCGGGTTCAGCATTAATTGGTGCACCAGGCACCGCTGAACTCGGTGGCATTCAATCTGGTGCGTTAGAAAACTCTAACGTGGAATTAACCGATGAATTAGTTGAATTAATTGTTGCGCAACGTAACTTCCAAGCGAATGCGCAATCGATTAAAACTGAAGATGCCGTAACACAAACAATTATTAACTTACGTTAATAGGGAAGCTATAAACCATGGATGGAATGATTTATGTGGCAACTTCGAGTAGCGCGAATATTTTACAAGCGCAGACGATGAGTGCCAATAACTTAGCCAACGTTAACACCCCAGGGTTTAAAGCGGATCATCCGTTGTTTGCCAGTTATTTAAAAGAAGGTACCGATACCTTACCGTCACGGGTTTATTCAGTAATGAATGGTTCACGTACCGATTTTACACCGGGTGGCATGATGCCAACCGGTAATACAATGGACATCGCGGTGAATGGCCAAGGTTGGTTTGCAGTGATGTCGAACGATGGTAATGAAGCTTACATGTCGACCACCAGCATGCAAGTTACCCAAGAAGGGTTATTGGTCACTGCGCATCAATTACCCATTTTAGGTGCTAGCGGTCCAATCACCATACCATCGGGACAAAAAATTGATATTGGTACCGATGGAACCGTTACGGCAACACCAATCGAAGGTACTAATCTGACACCCACGGTTATCGATAGAATCAAGCTTGTTAAACCCAATAATAATGATTTAATTAAATCGCAAGATGGTATGGTCCGCACGAAAACCGGCGCAAACCTTGAAGCCGATGCTTCCGTTAAATTAGTCTCTGGCTTTTTAGAAACAAGTAACGTCAATGTAGTTGAATCAATGATGAGCATGATAGCGCTATCGAGGCAATTTGAAATCCAATTAAAA
>CAZCXZ010000026.1:19223-34729 GCA_964502705.1 Uncultured Candidatus Berkiella sp.
AATTATTAAATATTGCCAAAGAAAACTCACAATCGTCAGATAGAACGATAGCGTTAAGCTAAAAATTTAAGGAGAATATCGATGCATCCAGCACTATCCGTTAGCGTCACCGGTCTTGGCGCACAAGATACGAATGTTAGAGTGATCTCGAACAACTTAGCGAACGTCAGTACCACTGGGTATAAAAAAGGACGCGCGATATTCGAAGATTTGTTCTACCAAAACGTACGTCAACCAGGTGCGCAATCGTCTGAACAAACTGAGATCCCCTCAGGTTTGATGCTAGGTGCGGGTGTTAGAACCGTTGCGACACAAAAAATCCAATCGCAAGGAACCCTCATTCAAACAGAAAATCCATTAGATCTTGCGATAAATGGTGATGGGTATTTTCAAATTTTAAGACCTGATAATTCAACATCATATACACGCGATGGCTCGTTCCAATTAAGCAGTACGGGTCAAATCGTGACCGCAAACGGTTATCCGTTGCAACCGGCTATTACCATACCTTCAACAGCACTTAGCATTACTATTGGTAACGATGGGACTGTTTCGGTGTTGAATGAAGGTAGCTCAACACCTAGCCAAGTGGGTACCATTCAACTTGCCGACTTTGTTAACCCAACTGGCCTTGAACCGATTGGTGAAAATCAATTTGTTGAAACCGCATCGAGCGGATCACCAACAACAGGTAACCCAGGACAAAATTCTTTAGGTCTACTTTATCAAGGTTCGTTAGAGAGCTCTAACGTGAATGTGGTAGAAGAATTAGTGCGTTTGATTGAAGTTCAACGCGCTTATGAAATGAATGCAAAAGCGGTAGAAACCGTTGATGGCATGTTGCAGTATTTATCACAAACTCTGTAAGTAGGATGCTAAATATCATGAAATGGATATTGCAAGTCGTGATTAGCCTTAGCGCCTTATTTCTAGGTGCCTGTGCCAATAATCTGGTCGAATTTCCAAACGATCCTAATTTCGCGCCAGTTATTCCTGAGCGCATGCCGGTCCAAACGCCGGATATGGGCTCAATTTACTACTTACAAGAAGGCACATCATTATCCTTATATGAAGATATTAAAGCGTTACACGTTGGTGATTTAATCACGGTAATACTGACCGAAAGAACAGATGCTACCAAAAAAGCCGAAAACACTTATCAGAAAAATGACGTTAATAACACACCTGAGCCAACCATTTTTGGCACCAGTGCAGATTGGAAGTTCCCTAAAGAATTGCCAATTCCCTTGCAAACCACAGCAAATTTAGGTTTGGCGACCAATATTAATTCCCAACGTTCCTTTACAGGCACTGCCGATGGTAAACAGAATAATAAATTAACAGGAACCATCTCGGTTGTGGTAACACAAATATACCCTAACGGTAATTTACAGGTGCGAGGCGAAAAGTGGGTTAATATTAATGATGGGAATGAGTACATTCGCCTATCAGGGATTATTCGACCACAAGATGTCAATCCGAATAATACCATTGATTCAAATCGGATTGCAGATGCCAGAATTTCATACAGCGGTACTGGCACGTTTGCGAATCAAAATAAACAAGGCTGGTTAACGCGCTTCTTATCAAGTCCGTACTGGCCAATTTAAAGGATTACCATGAAAATACAATGGATTGGATTTTTAGGGTTAATGCTGATGTCAGCAGTGGTACACGCTGAACGGATCAAAGATCTCACCGTTATCCAAGGTGTTCGTTCTAACCAATTGATTGGGTATGGCTTGGTGGTGGGTTTAAATGGTACCGGTGATTCGGAAGCATTTACCAAGCAGTCATTTAAAAATATGTTAAATAAATTGGGTGTGACGATTCCCGATAATATTAACCCTGCGATTAAAAACGTAGCGGCAGTAGCGCTGCATGCAGAATTACCAGCTTTCACCAAACCAGGCCAAAAAATCGACGTTACGGTTTCATCTTTAGGAAACGCCAAAAGCTTACGAGGTGGCGTATTACTCTTGGCGCCTTTAAAAGGGGCTGATGGAAATGTCTACGCTGTTGCGCAAGGTAACTTGGTCGTAGGGGGCTTATCAGCTGAAGGCGAAGACGGCTCCAAAATTACCGTTAACGTACCATCAATTGGACGTATTCCTAATGGTGCGATTGTTGAACGTGGTGTACCTAGCCCTTTTACGCAATCAGATGTGATCATCTTTAATTTACATTATGCCGATTTTACGACTGCTAAACGACTAACCGAAGTGATTAATGAATACATTGGGCCAGGAACAGCGACGCCGCTGGATGCATCTTCAATCAAGGTGCATGCTCCTTGCGATATTACCGAGAAGGTGACCTTTGTTTCAGCGATTGAAAACTTAGAACTGGTTCCTGGTGAAATGCGTGCCAGGGTAGTTGTGAACTCTAGAACCGGCACGATTATTATTGGTAAGCATGTGACCGTAGGTCCTGCGGCAATTGCACATGGTAATTTAATTGTGACGGTGAGTGAAACGCAACAAGTATCGCAACCACAACCATTATCACTTGGTGTAACTGCAGAAACGGTCAAATCGGAAATATCGGTGAGCCAACCCAATGCACGTATGTTCTTGTTTGACAGCAAAGTATCGTTAGAATCGATTGTGAATGCTGTTAACAAGGTAGGCACAGCTCCAGGTGATTTAGTCGCTATCTTAGAAGCGCTGAAACAAGCCGGTGCCCTTCAAGCTGATTTAGAGATTATATAGAGGCCGCATGGATACAAAATATGTTAACAGTTACAATTATTATGACTTTGCGTCACTCAAAGAATTAAAAGCAGATGCAAAAGATAATAAAGAAGAACAGTTAAAAGTTATTGCAAGCCAACTAGAATCCGTGTTCTTGCAACTGGTGATGAAAAACATGCAGGATGCGAATGAGGCTTTCAAATCTGATTTGTTTTCCCGTGAACAAGAAGATTTTTACAAAGATATGTTAAATCAACAAATGTCGTTGTCGTTATCAAAAGCAGGTGGTATTGGTTTGGCAGATATGATTGTTAAACAATTACAAGGTGCTGCTAAAAATAGCTCGTTGCCTATGATGAAAACAACCGAAGCGCCCCAGGTTATGAAACCTATTCAGCAAATGACACCATTACCTTTGCAAAAACAAACTGAACAGCTGGAAGTAAGCGAAAAAGCACCAGTAATTTTACCAGAGAAACCAACTGAAACTACCGTTGATGTGCATAACTTTGTGAAAACCGTTATGCCATTTGCACAACAAGTTGCCAAAATCATCGGTATTGATCCAAAATTATTGGTGGCCCAATCTGCTTTAGAAACCGGTTGGGGTAAGCACATGATCCGTGATAGTAATCAGGTGAGTGCGCATAACCTCTTTGGTATAAAAGCAAAAGCTGCGCACCCAAGTAAAGTCGCCTCTTTGACCACAGAATATGTTAATCAACAGCCGGTAAAAGAAGTGGCAGACTTTAAAGCCTATGCTTCGATGTTAGATAGCTTTTTAGATTATGTTTCTTTATTACAAACTAAGCGCTATGAAAAAGCCTTAGCGAATGCAGAAGATCCAAAAGCATTTTTAAATGAACTACAAAAGGCAGGTTATGCGACCGATCCACAGTATGCCAATAAAGTTTTTGCGATTTATGAAAATCATCCTTCATTAAATGAAGTTTAGAGCTGGAAGTGAAAAATGAGTGATATTCTCGGTATTGGTACTTCAGGATTGGTAGCAGCCCAAAAATCCTTGGATACCATTTCACATAACATCTCAAATGCGAGTTCTCCAGGATATAGCAGACAGGTTACGCTATTGTCAGCACGTGATGCTGTGCAAATGGGTGCCTCATTTTCAGGTTCAGGTGTTGAAGTTCAGGGCACAAGACGCATTGTCGATCAGTTTTTAATCACGAATTTACAATTGCAACAATCTAACTTCAATGAGTTTGATACTTATTCGGGGGTGATAAACCAGCTGGATAATATATTTTCTGATCCTGCAACGGGTATCACCGCAGTATTAAACACTTTTTTCAATGCTTTACAAGATTTAAATGCTAACCCAGATTCATCATCTGCTAGGCAATTACTGTTATCGCAATCTCAGGTACTTGAAAATCGATTTAGTGATCTAAACCAACAGATTACATCACAGTACAATAATATCAACACACAAATTCGTGGTGCCGTAAATGAGATCAATAGTATTGCAGAACAAATTGCTAAAATTAACGTTAAAATTATTAACACCGGTACTAATACCTTCGTAGAAGAACCAAACGATTTATTAGACTTACGTGAACAATTGGTACTCGATTTGTCGAAATTTGTTAGCACAACAACAACGGTTCAAGACAATGGCGCAATGAATGTTTTTATCGGCAGTGGACAGTCGTTGGTGATCAATGGCAACTTTAACCGTTTGACGGCATTACCTAATGCCACCGATGCAACACGTACCGATATTGCCATTATTTCTCAGTCTTCCACAGAAGTTATTAGTAGTAATATTCGCGGTGGAAAAATTGGCGGTTTGCTTACTTTGCAAAACGATGTGTTAACCCCTTCGCAGAATGCGTTGGGTCGGATAGCTATCACCATATCCAGCACCTTTAATGAGCAGCATAAAAAGGGTGTAACTTTAAATGGTGAACTTGGAACAGACTTTTTCTCCGATCCTAATGAACTTTCCAAAACGCTCGCACGATCACTTAAGAATCGTAGCAATGGTGGTAACGCGATATTCTCGGTGTCGATTGACCCAATTACACTTTCTACTTCTTCAACGCAAGTGAATTCATCTGTTTCGGATTTAGTTAATGCAGGTACGCTATTGCCACTCACTTTTGGGATGTTATCACTCAATAATGTGACAATTAGAGCGAGTGTTGCAGGAGATGATCCTTACTCTACTACTGATGCAACCGGTAGCGCAATTGCAATAGCCAATGCTATTAATGCATCTCGTGCTTCACATGAAGTGACGGCAACGCCTGAACAAAATGTTTACTATTTAGGTCAATTTACACCTGGCGCATTCAATGCGGGTGAATTGGTTATTAATGGTATTAACATTGTTTCAACAGGGGCTGATGAGGCCACTTTACTGCAAGATATTAACGCACTCTCATTACAAACGGGTGTCAAAGCCTCAGGTGATGGTAGTGGACATATTACCCTAACAGCAGCCGATGGTCGCAATATTCAATTGACTACTGATGGAAGTGCTGCAGCTGGCACCTTTGCCTATTTTGATACACAAGGGGGTGTTGCACTCGATAAAGTCACTAAGGCCAGCGTCAAATTATTCTCACAAGTTCAAGAGATTAAAATTGGTGGTGCAAACCCATCGGGTATTGGTTTTGCCGCAGGCACAACACCAGCTCGGAGTGCCAGTTTAACCACCGATAATTATGAACTCTCTTATGATGGCACTTTTTATACCTTGCGGAATTTAACGTATTCAACCGTGGTTGCGCAATCTACCGTCGCACATTTTGAAGTTGATGGTATGACCATTAATCTTGAAACGGGCACAATGATGGCAAACGATACTTTTACCATTCAGCCAACACGCAGTGGTGCGCATGATTTTTCCCTGTTGATCAATAACCCTAATTTGATTGCTTTAGGTTCTCCGATCCGCGTTGAAGGCGAGTTGACTAATCGTGGTAATGGATTGATACAGTTAACAGAAATTACTAATGCTACTGGAAGTCCCGTGCCAACTTCGACAGTACTGGGTAATGCTTTTAAGCAAGAAGGCGTCATAACGCCGCCTATTCGTATTGAATTTACGTCAACGAGCAGCTTCCGGGTAATTGATGTTTCATCAGGATTGCCAGGAGTGCAAATCGGCCCCGATCAAGTTTATAACGCTAACGATTCCAACCGACCCATATTCCCCATATCAGGGGTAGTTGATACAACATTACCTGGACCAAATCCAACCTATACCTTTGATCCTGGTTATCGAGTTACTTTGCAAGGCAGCCCGCAAGCAGGAGACGTGTTTAACATTAAATACAACGAAGATGCGTCAGGCGACAATCGTAACGGTTTGAAATTAGCGAATTTGCAATTAGAAAAAACCATGGCGAATCAATCGACAACTTTTCAAGATGCTTATGCACAATTAGTCGGTGATATTGGCACCAAAGCCGCGCAAGCCAAAGTGAGTGCGCAATCTAGTGAGAATTTATTACATTTTGTGGAATCCCGACGAAATGAAGTTTCAGGGGTTAACTTAGATGAAGAAGCAGCGAATTTGTTGCGCTTCGAACAAGCTTACCAGGCATCTGCACAGGTGATTGTGATAGCCAGAAGTATATTTGAAGCCTTAATGAGTTTATTAGGACGGTAAAATGAGAGTTTCAACTGTCGATCTCTACCGCCGAACTGTTGATAATTTAACCATTCAACAAGCGGCAATTAATGATTTGCAATTAAAAATATCGGCAGGCAAAAGAATTATCAATGCTTCCGATGATCCAATTGGCGCAACTAAAGCCTCAAATTTACGTTATGAAATAAGTAAATTTAACCAATTTATTAAAAATGCAGATACTGCAAAAGGTTTGTTAGAATATGAAGATTCTATTCTTGATTCCGTTTCACATCTATATCAACGTCTGCGAGAATTAGCAATCAGTGCGGGTAACGCAAGTTTAGGGCGTGATGATCGTGAGGCAGTTGCTACAGAAATGGAAGAGCGTCTTAATGAATTACAGGATTTAGTGAATGCTAAAGATGCCAATGGCGATTATTTGTTTTCAGGTTATAAATCCAAAGTCCAAACGGTTATCAAAGCAGAAAATGGCCAATTTGTTTTTCAAGGCGATGAAGGTAAACGTAATATTTCACTCAGTGATACCACATCACTTACCATTTTAGATTCCGGGAAGAACATATTTTTTAATATACCAACAGATCGTGTGAATGGCGAATCCTTTAATGGTGTGGCAAACACGACGGGTGCCAGTGGTACGCTTGTAAACTCAGGTACGTTAATACCATTAGCTTCAACCGATCTCTTAATTAATAATGTTGCCATCCCAGCTAGTGAAATAGATGGTATTTCAACTACGGATGCAGCAAGTAGCGGTATCGCGATGGCATCTGCCATTAATAGTCAAATTGCAGAACATGGCGTTCATGCCGTCACTAACTCTACCGTGTGCAATTTAGGGATTTATACGCCCAACCCTATCACAGGCTCACAATTTACCATCAATGGCGTGAATGTTTTAGATCCGACAGCTACCGAGACTTCATTAATACTATCCATAAATGCGATTACCGAGCAAACAGGTGTGACTGCGACACAACCTGGCGGGGCAGGTACCGCTATTGTTCTCACGGCAGCTGATGGTCGCAATATCCAATTACAAACCAGCGGCGGTGCAACAGCAAACTTTGCCAACTTTGATTTAACCGCTGGCGCACTAGATCAAGTCATGCATTCCACGGTCACATTACGTAGCCATGAAGCTTTTAATATTCAAGGTGCATTACCTTCGCATGCTGGGTTTACGGCTGGGACCTATAGTCCTTCTGTAAATTCAGGTTCAGGCATCGTTACACAGCCGGTTATTATTGATACCATTGAAAATGTGAACGAGTCCTATTCGATTATCTTCAATAATCCACCGACGACCTTTAATGTGGTTGCTGATTCTGATCCTACCACCCCGTTGGTGGGGTTTACCAATGTGACTTATGTTCCTGGGCAAAATATCGACTTTAATGGGATCCGAGTGGCGATCTCAGGAAGCCCCAATGCGGGGGATATCTTTGGCGTTGATTTATCTGTTAAACCTACCCAAGATATTTTTACCACCATTACCACGTTGATCACCAGCATCCGAGGTTTGGGAGCAGATCCAACGCGCTATAGTTATGAAATTGGACAAGGCTTAAATAGCATCAACTACTCTGAATCACGCTTAATTGAAGCGCGTGCTGAAGTAGGCGTACGCATCAACATCGCAGATAGCCAAAAAGACTTTAACGACAAACTTAACGTGTTAACGCAAAGTATTTTAAGTGAAGTAGAAGATCTAGACTACACCGCCGCTATTACTAAATTAACGCAAAACTCTTTTATTCTCCAAGCAGCGCAACAAAGTTTTGTAAAAGTTCAGAGTCTGAGCATTTTTAATTATCTTCGTTAGTGCCTTAACCTACCGAACATTCAATTTCTAAAGTTGTAAGATGCTTTTGAACTTCTGAACCGGCACTCAAATCCTTGGAAAGCGATTTTATATAACAATAATTTTTCCACGGTACATACCCATTTGACAGGTAAAAACATATTCTCCGGTATTTTTTATGGAAAGAACGATGTCTTTGGGTTTATGTAAAGGAAGTTTCTCATTAATATTTAAAGAATCGAAAATAACCATTTCAGCACAAGGGCTGGCATCCTCACGAATGAATCGAAGAGTTGCTTGTTGATTTGCTTTTATTTGGATGTACGCTGGATCATAAGTGCCATCTTTTACCTTAATTTGAATATAATTATTTATTTCTGTTGATGATGCGTTTGGTTTGCTGAACCAAAACCACCAAATAATCAACCCAACTAACGATATTCCGAGTAAATTTACAATAACTGTAATCATGAAATATTATTCCTCGGATTATAAAATCTTAAACGATTTGCATTGCTAATAACCGTAACAGATGAAAATGCCATGGCTGTGCCCGCAATCATTGGGTTAAGCAATAATCCGGTGAAAGGAAATAATATACCAGCAGCGATGGGGATCCCAATAATATTATATATAAAAGCGCCAAATAGATTTTGTTTCATATTACGAACAGTTTGTCTTGAAATTAACATAGCATCAACTACCCCTTGAAGGGAGCCACTCATTAAAATGATATCAGCACTTTCAATGGCAATGTCCGTTCCAGTTCCTATGGCAAACCCCACGTCAGCTTGCGCCAAAGCCGGCGCATCATTGATACCGTCACCGACCATCCCAACTTTATGATGATTCTTTTGGAGTTCTGCCACTTTATTGGCTTTATCCTTAGGTAGTACCTCGGCCATAACTTCTTGGATATTAACTTGAGCTGCGATTGATAATGCTGTGCCATGATGGTCGCCAGTAACCATCATTACTCTAAGGCCCATATTCTGTAATTGGATAATAGCAGACTTAGAATCTGCTTTAATGGGATCTGCTATAAAGATAACTCCCCTGACTTGTTTTTCAACTGCTAAGTAAATTGGGGTTTGACCTAATGTTGCTAATTCTTCGGCTTTATTTTTTAAAGCAGGTTCTATGACTATTTTTTGTAAAGCCATTAGTTTGCTATTTCCTAACCAAATTTCTTTCTCTTGTATGCTCCCACAGACACCGTAACCTGAAATTGCTTGAAAATTAGTAACAGGAAGTAAAGTATGCCCTCTTTCCTTAGCAGCATTCACAATTGCTTCACCTAACGGATGTTCCGAGCTTACTTCAAGACTTGCTGCAAATGTTAATATTAACTTCTCACCCCAATCTTGAGCAGTATGAACGCTAATTACTTGCGGTCGACCTTGCGTAATTGTTCCTGTTTTATCAAGTACTATAGTGGTTAATTGACAGGCAAGTTGTAAAGCGTCTGCTTGTCGAATTAAAATACCGTGTTCAGCGGCTTTACCAATGCCCACGATTACAGAAATTGGTACCGCAAGCCCTAGTGCGCAAGGACAAGCAATCACTAATACAGCCATTGAAGTTACCACCATGTAGGCAATGCGTGGTTCAATTCCTATATTGAACCAAACTAAAGCTGTAAATACCGCAATAATCATAACAATGGGGACAAATATACCAGCAACTTGATCAGCTAATCGTGCTAATGCGGGTTTTGAGTTTTGAGCATGCTGCACCAATTCGATAATTTGTGCGAGGGTAGTGTCCTTGCCCAAACGTGTGGTTTTTAAAGTGAATCCACCTGATTTGTTGAGCGTGCCGCCCACCACAGTATCATTGACCTTTTTTTCTTTGGGCAAAGCTTCTCCTGTTAACATGGATTCATCTACATGTGATTGACCTTCAGCCACTATCCCATCAACAGGAATTTGTTCACCAGGTCTCACCCGCACAAAATCGCCTATAAGCAATGATTCAATAGGTATATCAATTTCTTCATTTTCTCTTATGACTCGTGCGACTTTAGGTTGCAATGACATAAGGCGTTTGATCGTTTGTGAGGTATGGCTTCGAGCTCGCAATTCCAAGACTGCGCCAAGATTAACTAAAGCAATAATGATGATTGCTGCTTCAAAATAAACATGTTGCGCTAAAGGTGGTAACCACTTAGTGAATAAAATTGCAAATAGTGAATAAATCCAAGCAACGCCAGTGCCAAGTGCAATCAATGTATCCATATTAGCGGCATGAGCTCGCAATGCTTTCCAAGCCCCGACAAAAAAATGCCCACCTGAATAAATTAATGTTAAAAAAGTTACAAAACAAATAACAAGGTTAATCTGTTGACCTACAGTCGATGTTAAGGAAGGCATGATATTGAGCATGCCCATAAAAAAGAGGGGGATCCCTACAATAGCTGCAAATGTGGTCTTAAAAACCAAGTGACGATAATAGGATTTTTCTAATAGGGCTTTTGTGTTTTCTTCTTGCTCGATATTATCTATAAGGCGCGCACCATAACCTGCTTGTTTTATAGCTTCAATTAAAACATCAACAGAAATATTATTGATTACTGAAACAGTTGCAGTTCGATCAACTAAACTAACCTGAGCAACTTCTACACCTGTTACAGCTCGTAACGCTTTCTCAATTCTTGATACACAACTGGCACAGCTGATCCCAGTCAGTGCTAAGCGGTAGCTATTAGTTTGCTGATCAAGAATCTTGTTCAAGTGCTTTTCCCTTAATATCGTAAAATTTTAAACATCGACAGATGTAGTTATTAGCCTAAGAAAATAAATGAGATTACTTCTTGTATTGCGTGAAAAAATGACTGAACTTGCTTGTGTCATTTATTCCCTATACATTCTTTATTTCAATAAGTATATTCAAATTTCCTACGAAAGGAAAAGTATGAAAACAAACTATATCAAACATTATATCATGACCTTTTTGGCAATCTTTTGTTTGCAATATTCCATTTTTTCAATTGCGCATGAAAGTCATGCTCATCCCTTGGATAAGCAAGAAATTATTGACAAAGCTAACAAAATTATAGAAATGGCAATAGAGCAGCAGAAACTACATCCAACATGGAAAGATGCCAAAATTGTCGAAGCCAAAGTGCTAGAAGAAAAAGGCGGGCAATGGTTAGTTCAATATAATAATCCCAGCGAAAAAAGTGATAATAAAAATTTATTCATTTTCTTTTCATTAGACGGAAAATATGTTGCGATGAATCATACTGGCAAATAGGAAAAAATATGCTCAACATTCCTTTTCCACTTCACCCTATTTTTGTTCACTTTACCGTGGCTTTAAGCTTTACTTCATTTGGCGCTTATGTACTTGCCTATCTTTTGCCGCTAGGTAAATTAAAAAAGGATTTAAGTGTCTCAGCTGTATGGATGTTATTTTTTTGCTTTTTGGCAAGCCTTTTAACTATTGCCTTTGGATTTCTGGAATTTAACACAGTTAAGCATGATATGTTGGTACACATGCCAATGTTAGACCATAGAAATTGGGCGTTGGGTACTGCACTTGCTTTATTAGGCTGTACGATATTTGCATTAAGAGGATACATTCAGAATAAGATTCATAGTTCTTCTCTTACAATAGGTTTATTAGTCTTGGTTGGCATGATAGGCACAACAGCTTTCAAAGGTGGTGAGCTCGTTTATCATTATGGTTTAGCAGTTAAATCAAATACAGAATTAAGAGAGTTAAAACAAAATGATCAAAGACAGCAGCAAGAAAGTATTTTTCAACCAAATGCTGAAATATCAAAATGAAAAATATATATCCTATTTTAATATTGACGGTAGGTTGCTTTTTAACTGCGAAGGCAGAACAAAGCATTGAATTTGAGCAGCAGCCTGACGATCCAAATGTTTGTGTTTCAGCTATTACCTACCATTCACCGTTTCAAGACTATCAACCACAAGGTCCCATAAAACTTCAATCGTGGTTCAAAGCAAATGAATCTGTAACAAATCAATCTATGGATCATATGCAGCATATGAATATGCCAATGGGAGACACTGCTGTACCATCTAAAACTGATTCGCATTCAAATCATCAAATGAAAGGAAGTGAATAAATTACTATGGGGCCGTATGATAGATACATTAAAATTCCAATCATTCTAACAATTTTACCCCATTTATTTCTAAGCGGTTGCAGTACATTTTCTAAAGATGGCGGCTTTAAAGAAGTTAGTTCATACGTAACAAATCGACAACAGCAACAACCTGTTTGGCTACGTACTGATGAAGAACGTGCTCAGCAGCAACAGATTGTCAATACTATCCTATGTGATACTTTATCAGTAGATGAAGCAGTTCGCGTTGCATTTATCAATAATCCATCATTGCAAAAGTCGCTTACTGAATTAGGTATTGCCGAAGCAGATTTAGTACAAGCAGGCAAGGTTCGTAATCCCGGTATTTCTTATACAAAGCTAACCCCTGTAAGTGGCGAATATGATATAGAGCGTACTATTTTATTTGATGTGATGAGCCTTTTAACAATGCCTATGCGCACTGCTATTGAAAAACAACATTTTCAACAAGCTAAATTGCAAGCCGCAATAGATATACTTGATGTCGCTGCTCAAACGAGAAAAGCATATTATTCCGTAATTGCAGCAGAACAAAAAGTAAAGTATTTAGAAAAAGTTAATCAAGCATCGCAAGCAAGCGCTCAATTAGCATTACGTATGGCTGAAGTAGGGAATTGGAATCGATTGCAACAAGCAAGGGAGCAGGCCTTTTACACGGAAACCACATTGCAACTTGCTGATGCTAAATTGATAGCTTCTCAAGAACGAGAGCATCTAACACGTTTAATGGGGCTTTGGGGCGAGCAGATCCATTATAAGCTTCCAGAGCGGTTACCAGATTTACCTTCTTCAGTTATGGAGTCGCATGAGCTAGAGGGGCAAGCACTTAGTACCCGCCTTGACGTTCAAGCGATGAGGCATGATATTCAAAGTAAATGTAAAGCGCTGGGATTAACTAAAGCAACACGTTTTATTGATGTTTTTGATTTGGGATACGTACGTAATAGTTCAGATGAAGAGCCTCATCAAACAGGATATCAAATAGGTTTAGAAATTCCTTTGTTTGATTGGGGTGATGCAAAAGTTGCAAAAGCACAACAAATTTATATGCAATCCATATGGCAATTACGGGAAACCGCAATCAATGCGCGCTCTGAAGTACGCGAGGCTTATCAGGTGTATCGTGTTTATTATGATAAAGCAAAATTCTATAGAGATGATGTGGTTACGCTAAGAAAGCTGATATTAGATGAAAGTTTACTGCGTTATAACGGCATGTTGATAAGCACTTTTGAGTTGCTTGCTGATGAACGGGAGCAAATCTTGAGTGTAAATGCATATATTGAAACCTTGCGTGATTTTTGGGTTGCAGAAACAGATTTACAAACTGCTCTGATGG
This sequence comes from Uncultured Candidatus Berkiella sp., assembly GCA_964502705.1. Lineage (GTDB taxonomy): Bacteria > Pseudomonadota > Gammaproteobacteria > Berkiellales > Berkiellaceae > Berkiella. The sequence goes on from CAZCXZ010000026.1 coordinate 32,805, forward strand.
TTAAATCACCTCATATTGCAGCTAATTAAGAGGATAAAATGGTTTCAAGTCGTAGACGAGATTTTATAAAAAGTGCAGCAAAAGGAGCTGTTGGATTAGGTGTCGCTTTTGCTGCAACCTCCGTCAGTAAGGTTGCCCTGGCTGCATTACCTGAAATAGCAACCGTGGAAAATCCAAAAACCATGCCTCCGTCACTTCCTGATAGCGGTCGACCCTTCCATCCTGTGGTGACCTTAAATGGTTGGTCATTACCTTGGCGTATTAAAAATGGCTGGAAGGAATTTCATTTAGTTGCAGAACCTGTTATACGTGAATTTGCCCCTGGAATGAAAACCCATTTATGGGGCTACAATGGCCAATCACCTGGTCCCACCATAGAAGTAGTTGAGGGGGATAAAGTGCGCATTTTTGTGACTAATCGACTTCCTGAGCACACAACTATCCACTGGCACGGTCAACCTCTGCCTAACGGCATGGATGGGGTGGGGGGCTTGAACCAGCCTCAAATCAAGCCAGGTAAGACTTTCGTGTATGAATTTGAAGCAATGCGAAGTGGAACCTTCATGTATCACCCACATGCTGATGAAATGGTGCAAATGGCAATGGGAATGATGGGGTTTTGGGTAACTCACCCTAAAGATCCTGATTTTATGAAAGTAGATCGTGATTTCTGTTTTCTGCTGTCGTCTTATGATATTGACCCTGGTAGCTATACGCCTAAAATCGCAACTATGACTGATTTTAACTTATGGTCTTTTAATAGCCGCGTTTTCCCCGGTATTGATCCGTTGGTTTGCAGACAAAATGATCGTGTGCGAATTCGTGTTGGAAATTTAACGATGACAAATCATCCTATTCATTTACACGGAATGGAATTTGTTGTTGCTGGTACGGATGGCGGCTGGATCAGGCCTGAGGCGCGTTGGCCTGAAGTCACAACAGATATCGCTGTTGGGCAAATGCGCGCTATAGAATTTAATGCAAGTTTACCTGGTGATTGGGCATTTCATTGTCATAAATCCCATCATACGATGAATGCAATGGGCCATGATGTGCCAACAATGATTGGTGTTGATACGAAAGACATAAACGCTAAAATAAAAAAACTTATTCCTGATTATATGTCAATGGGTGAAAATGGTATGGCCAGCATGGGCGAAATGCATATGCCTTTGCCAAAAAATACACTTCCGATGATGACGGGTACTGGTCAATTTGGGCCTATAGAAATGGGTGGGATGTTTACGGTAGTTAAAGTACGAGAAAATCAGAAACCTGGAGATTATAGTGATCCTGGCTGGTATCAAAACCCAAAGGGCACTGTGGCTTATGAATGGACGGGAAGCATCGACAAACCACATCGTGCTCATACTGATGCTAAAATGCAAAATAACATGGAGCTAAAAGTACGTAAGCCCCATTCTCATAAACATGGTTGCGGTGCATAGCAAAGTTACAAATTATATCTTTCTAAAGTTAGCTCTCGATAATTATAAGACGGATGATTGTTATTATTCCCTTATATATAGTCTTCACGCTATGTATAAAAAATTACCGCTGTCCGCATATACTCTTTACATTCAAAATTATTTCATAAACTCCTCAAACTATTCTCAAGCGTGACGATACTGAACCTGGGAGCGGTAAATACGTCGATTTGTCGTATATCCGCTAATTAATGACGTAGTGACTGTTAATTCAGTAACTGCATGAAAGAGCCAGGAGCATTAAATTATGCCACAAGTAATTAATACGAATATTGCGTCTATTAATGCGCAACGTAACTTAACGAAATCCGGTGAAATGTTAGCAACTTCCTTACAACGCTTATCATCAGGTCTTCGAATTAACAGTGCGAAAGACGATGCTGCGGGTCTTGAAATTTCTACACGATTCACATCGCAAATCCAAGGTTTATCACAAGC